>URFI01000010.1 GCA_900547085.1 uncultured Prevotella sp. | reverse complement strand
TCGGCAGAATGGGCGCGTATCTGATTCTTTCGTCCCGTTTCCAAGCGATATTCAACCAGCGAGTGTTCGGTGGTACGGTCTAAGGTATGAAAATGGGTAATGGCAAACTTTCCACCATTATCTACCGGACTTGAATAGGTGATGTACGCCTTGTTATCTTTCAACCAACTTGTAATAACCCCCTCGTCGTCTTCCATTTCACCGGATACCACCGCCACATAACGACGATCGTACACAATGTCATGCCAGTTGTGTTCCAGCTCTTGTTCTGTCGCCATATCCTTGGCGTAAATCATCAGACCACTGGTTTCTCGATCCAACCGATGCACTACGTGTGCCGTGCATTTCTGTTTGCTGTTTCTAAAATAATCATCAAGAACCCTTTTCACGTTTAATGAAGAATGCCCCGCAGCCATTGACAGGATGCCAACGTGCTTTTCAATCACAACCAAATAACGATCTTCGTAGACAATCTTCAAATAGCGGTTTTTGAAGTTGATGTTTTTTTTAGACTTGCTCACCGCAATTTTCATTCCTGCCTCAAGCGGAAAATCAAACTGCGTGATGCACTTGCCATTCACGATGATGCCTTTTCCAGCCAACGTCGCTTTGATTTTACTCTTGCTTAGGTTGGTGACATGATTCAACAACCAGTTTAACAGCGTGTCAGCTTGCGCCACCTCATAGCGGTCATAATCACCTTTCATCTTATTGATATCCATCCAGTCTACTCTTCACTCGCACGTGCGAAAGTCTTGTCATTTATCTTGAATGCTTTCAGTCAGGGATGTTTCCTATTCCATGCCTATCTAATGACATTCAAATCATTCATCCAACAATCCAGCTGTAACTTAAATTCTTATCTCTTTCAAGATGTCAGCCATCTTTTCTTTGGTTTTAATCGTTGTGGGTACCAATGGCAAACGCAACACATTCTCGATGTATCCCATGTCGTTGAGCAAAGCTTTGACACCGGCAGGGTTACCGTCAACGAACAAAAGACTGTACAGCTCGGTAAACATGTGGTGTATTCTCCGCGCAGCTTCGTATTCGTCTTGAAACTCAAGTCTAATCATTCTGGAAAATTCTCTGGGCAAAGCATTCCCAATAACTGATATCACACCGGCTGCGCCACTGGCTATCATGGAGAACGTCAGCGCATCGTCGCCGCTGATGATATCAAACCTATCTGGTTTACCCTTAATGATTTCGTCCACCTGCTCAAGACTTCCAGCCGCCTCTTTAATACCTACAATGTTTTCACAATCGTGAGCCAACCGAACCGTTGTTTCGGCTTTCATGTTGACACCCGTGCGCCCCGGCACATTATACATCACGACTGGAAGCGGACTGGCTGAAGCTATGGCCTTGAAATGTTGATACAATCCCTCTTGAGAGGGTTTGTTATAATAAGGACAGATACTCAAGATGCCGTCGATTCCAGACCAGTCTGTGGTTTTCATCTCTTCAATCACTGCTGCCGTATTGTTGCCTCCACAATACTTTAATATTGGAACTTGCCCCTTGTTCTCCTCTTTAACCAACTCTGTGATTTTGTTTTTCTCATCCAACGTCAAACACGGTGTTTCACCGGTCGTCGCCAAGATGCATAGGAAATCAACACCACTATCCAATTGATAACGAATCAGTCGTTTTAACGCTGGATAATCTACTGCGCCATCCAACGTAAAAGGGGTCACTACTGCCACACCAAGTCCTCGAAAAATGTGATATCTCATAAATGTCTTTAATCTTACGATTTAATTGCAAATATAGTACTTTTAGCCGATAAAGCTAATCATACGATAGAAAAAAAACATTTTATTTACGACTTACTACCTAGGAACAAGAACACCATGCTCAACAACACCAAAGCCAAGTCGACCGTTTTTCCCTTGAGATTCTTCTCATGAAAGACAAAGGCTCCAAACAAGAAACTCACCAATACACTGCCTCTTCGCACCATGGAGACAATGGATATCAAGGCTTCTGGCTTACTCAAGGCATAGAAATAGACAAAGTCGGCCATACAAAGAAAAACACTGATGCCCACTATCGACCACGACCAATGAAAAGATGTGGTACGATGACGGGTGGGATACCATATCAGTAACAAGACCACTCCCATCATGAAACACTGGTAAATATTATACCAACCCTGTACCATCATTTTGTCCAACCCTACTCCCCCAGCTGTTACCGGAGCCATGAGATACTTGTCGTACAAGCCACTCACTGCTCCCAACAGTGCAGCAAGCACCAGAAGGAACAACCAGCGATTGTGCTTAAAATCTATTCCCTCTTTCTTGCCCGACCTACTCAGCAGGTAGAACGACGTAATGGCCAGCAGAACGCCAATCCATTGATATAGGTTCAGCTCCTCACCAAACACCAGCATGGCACCGACAAGTACCATCACGGGACGTGTAGCATTAATGGGACCAACAATGGTAAGCGGAAGATGCTTCATGGCAAAATAGCCACATATCCAAGAAGACAGTACGATACAACTCTTCAGTAGGATGTATCGGTGGACTTCCCATCCTCCAGAGGAAACATGGAAGATGGTGTTGTCCAACACACCTGTCGTTGCAGACAGGATGATAAATGGCAAAAAAATGCACGAACAGAATAGTGTATTCAGAAATAATACGGGGATGACGGAATTGCCTGACAAGGCTTTTTTCTTGAAAACATCATAAAAGCCCAGCAGTACCGCTGACAAGAAGGCAAGCAACAACCACTCCATCAGTACTCAACGTCTTCTAAAAACAACGCATTGGCAGGCATGCTTTCGCCTGCTTTGGTGCGGTTTCCACTCCGTACAACGGCATCAAACTCATCGAGGGTCATGCGATGTCGGCCCACTTCTATCAAAGTACCAACCACAGCACGTACCATATTGCGCAAAAAGCGATTGGCTTTGATGACAAAGTACCAAGCATCTTCGCCAACTTCCACCCATTCAGCCTGCACCACATGACACAACGTTGTCTTTACATCCGTGTTGCTTTTGCAGAAAGCACCAAAATCTTCAACCTTCAGCAGATGCGACGCTGCTTCGTTCATCAATGAAAAGTCGAGCTGATAAGGCAACTGACACGAATAATGGCGCAGAAATGGATTCTTCGACAGGTGTATATAATAATGGTAGGTGCGCCATTTGGCACTGAAGCGGGCATGCATATCCTCACTGACGAGATAAACGTTCAATACCGAAATGTCCCGCGGCAGCAGACGATTGAGCTTATAGGTGAATTGTTTGGTGTCTATCTCAGCATGAAAATCAAAATGTGCAAACATCTTCCGAGCATGCACACCGGCATCTGTCCGGCCGGCCCCTACGGTCACGATGGGCTCTCTAAGAATAACAGACATGGCCTGTTGCAACTCAGCCTGCACCGAATGCCCGTTGGGTTGCACCTGCCATCCATGATAAGCTGTTCCGTCATAGCGGAAACAAATGAAATACCGATGCATGAAAAGGTTACTTTTTAACTTTTTGTTGCTGCTGTCGACACATAGCCACCCGCCTCATCATTTGGCGATGAAACTTCTCTTCGGCACGGATAATCTTAAACACTTTGCAGGCAGGCAGAATGGTCAAAAACTGAAGATGATACTGCTGCTGTATCTCTTTTATTTTCAATTCGCTTGCCGCATGTTTGCGAATAGCTTCTTCACAGGCCTTTTCATCCGTGACGTTCAGGTGCCTAAAGCGACGACCTTCCGCAAAATAGGTCATCTGTTTCTTTCTCATGTCCCGATACACGGGGAAAAACGTAGCCGATTCTTGCGGGGTCAGTCCGGCTTCTGTAGTGATGAACTGTTCCAGCTCGGCTTGAAATTTCTGAGGATTAAATCGCCTTTGCCCACGTTGTGGTTGAGCTGTCGCGGAAGATACCAACAAACAGAAGGTGATAAAAATAACGGATAAAACGTGTTTCATGTTCAGCTCCTTTCTTATTCATCAGCTAATATTGCGTAGATGTCGCCATTGTCAATCATCGAGTAAAAAGCTGTTTCTTCAACAGAGCCATCACTCATGCTGCTTTCTGATTGCTGATCTGTGGTGAACACTTGTTCCTGTTGACTCGCAAAAGGCTTTGCAAAATAAATAGTAGCCGTCAATGCAACAGCCAAAACGCTGGCTGCAGCAATCATTGCCGGACGCATTCTGAACCAAACGGCGTGTTGTGTCTTCACGATTTTTGCTGCTTGATCAGGCAACTGAGCCATAAATTGATTGGCAAAGTTATCCAAATAACCCTGTGGAGCCTTGAAAGGTT
Source organism: uncultured Prevotella sp. (assembly GCA_900547085.1). Taxonomy (GTDB): domain Bacteria; phylum Bacteroidota; class Bacteroidia; order Bacteroidales; family Bacteroidaceae; genus Prevotella. Next base: position 17,879 of record URFI01000010.1, on the reverse strand, counting down.
GTACCTTTCCAAATTGGTTCTCTATGTATTTGTCTTCTTTTACCATAATTATTGTCTTTACTAATATGACGCAAAATTCACCAAAAGGTTTAATCCAGATCCTGGAAATAGGCTGTTATTTTCTTGACTGCCAAATGATAACTGGCTTTTAGCGCACCTTCGCTCGTGTTGAGAAGTTCGCTCATTTCGGCATATTTCATTTCTTCATAATAGCGCAGGTTAAACACCACACGCTGCACTTCCGGCAGCTGGGCTATGGCTTCTTGCAACTGCGCTTGTGTCTCATCTCCATCAAAGTAATCATCGGTCATCAGCATGTTGGCCACCGAAGGGTCGTCATCCGCACTAACCGCCCTATTGTTGTTTTTCTTTCTCAAGAAGTCCAACGCCTCATTGACGGCAATACGGTAGATCCAAGTTGATATTTTTGATTTGTTTCGAAAATCATCCAAATTGTTCCAAGCCTTGAGAAAGGCATTCTGCAACACGTCATTGGCATCTTCATGGGTCAGAACAATACGACGAATCTTCCAATACAGCGGTTTACTATATTGGTGAACAACCTGTGAGAATGCCTGGCGTTGTGTTTCCTTTTTGGCCAAGCGATTGGCTATGTTCTGTTCATCGTATGGTCTATCCATTCGCACTTATGGCAAGTAATTGAGTAGTTGTTGGTATATCACCGAATCAAATCCATAGACATCGGGATATTCTGTCATCACATGGTTCTCGTTTGGGTACAAAGTATAATAGGTGATGAACAGGGGAACCGTCGGTTTTACTTGAACTGACTTAATCAACTTAGCCCTGTCCAGTCTGTCGGCCTCCACCGATTGTTTCTTATCAGATGATGGATTGTCATCCATATAGGTGGGATGAATGTCTGCTTCCATCGAATACCTAATTCTTTCTATCGTCTTTTTGTCCTTATCATCCAATAGAAAAACGGCGAAATCGAATGGCTTTTCCAGTCGGATACAACCATGCGAAACTCCTCGGTATTCTCTTTCGAAGACTCCCTTCGATGACGTATCGTGCAGATAGATAGCGAATTTGTTCTTAAAGCGGAACACGATGCGTCCCATGGCATTGCCCTTTCCACCTTCTTGTATGACAAAATAGTTGCCACTTTTCAGCATGTCCGCTGACACCTGCGTGACATCCATTCGTTTTCCGGTCTTTCGTTCGCGAATGAAATATCGCCGAGCGTCAAAATAATCTTTATTGCCCGCCTGTGGAACCACGCTTTTTTCAATGATGCTTCTGGGCATGACCCACTGTGGATTGACGTCCATACGCATGATTCTACTGGTTATCAGTGGTGTCTTCGTACCCAAAGCACCTATGCCAATACGCATGCTTAGCGTCTTATCGTGATCTCTTGCCATAAGATGCATGGAAGGTAAATTGATGACAACGTACTTTTCATGCTTGTCAGGCTCGTCATCCAGTCGCCACCTGGCACGCTCCAAATTGCAAATCACCTTGCGCCTGGCCACTGTACCTACAGCTTTGGGCAACCGTTGTTTCAAATCATCGTACAACTTCCCATGCGGTTGGATGGCTTGTAGGTAGATGCCCACGCTGTCGTGCCGTACCTTCTGCAAGGCCTCGGTCCAAAAGTTCTTGGTGGGTCGCTGCATGGGAAGATCAAAAAGTTCGCGATAGCTCACATTGACGGAATCGCGCTTTCTGACATCCAGCTTGTTAAACAGTGCGAATGGGTTGATATAACCAAACTGTTGCCCATTGACATATCGTAGATAAGCTTTGGTGAGATGATATTCCAATCGAGCCATCACTTGGTTGATGGTGTTGCTGGCCGTATCAAAGTCGAGTGTGCGCAACCGTTTCAAATCGGTCTCAATATCCTTGACATAGAACTTTTTAGGTGAAAATCCGACCTCATCAACGGTACGCAGATACGCCAATAACGTGTCTGCACGCGCATCAACACCCAGCCTGTCTATCCACAAGAAGCAGCCATGTTGACCATAATAACTTCGGGTTCGATAGTCGGGCTGCATGGAGTCGACATCGGCTTTCATCAACCAATCAAGATGCTGACGTATTTTACCAGGATGAATGGTATAAGATGACGTTCTCAAATTGGAAAACGCCTCTAATTGAAGTGCTTGGTTCGGATTCAACTCCTTCTTCTTGCATGAACACAACTGGAAGATAAGAAGAAGGAGAAGTGAAAATTTGAAGAAGACTTTCAAAGTCTAACTATCTGATAGAAATCTTTCTAACTGTCTTACCAACCTTAACAATGTAACAACCCTTGGGTACATTGAGTTCGTATCGCTTGTCCTGACTGTCAACCTTGACACTCATTAAGCAAACGCCCGTTACATTATATACTTGCAATACTTGTCCATTAGCACCACTGACATGCAAAACAGTTCCTGAGACAGAAATGGAAACACTCTGAATATCATTCTCGATGATTTCCATTGACTGACCAGCTTGCACCGACAAAGGATGCACCATGAACAATGCTGCAGCGAATGTTATAGAAAGTATCTTTTTAACCATATTATGTCGACCATTTGTGTTCACTTCAAGGCAAAGATAGTTATTTATAGGTAATATTCAAGAATGACCATTGAATATTATTGTGCATTTAACTCTATTTAACATCGAAAATCATTTCTTCGGCTGTCAAAAAGCTGTTTGGGAATATTTTCTGCGCTTCTCGCAGAATAACACTCTCATCATCATACCGCGCGCTATAATGCCCCAACAGCAATTTTTCCACTCCCGCATCAAGAGCCACCTGGGCAGCCTGTGCCGCCGTGCTGTGATAATACAGTTTGGCGCGGGCTTCATGTTCCGCATCGTAAGTCGACTCATGGTACAACACATCCACGCCCTTTACCAGCTGGTGGAGCGTAGGGATATACCGCGTGTCACTGCAATAGGCATAGCTACGCGGTGCCTCAGCCGGATAGGTCAGTCGGCTGTTTTCCACCAACTCGCCTTCCTCCGTAGTCCAATCGGCACCATTCTTGATGTTGTTGATTTGCGAAATGGGAATTTGATAGCAATCTATCATGTCCCGACGGATGTGTGGCAAGAGTGGTTTTTCCCTAAACAGGAACCCACAACAGGGCACTCGATGCTCCAAAGGAATGGATGCTACCGTCAAACTTTTATCCTCATAAATCACCTGATGCTTGGTTGTGTCAACGGCATGAAAGACCACTTCGAACTCAAGCCCCTTGCAAAACATGTCCATTTGCAACTGAAGCATCCGCTCAAACTCGCCTGGCGCATAGACATGCAGCGCGGCTGTACGCTCCAACATGCCGAAAGTGGAAATCATACCGATGAGTCCCAGACAATGATCGCCGTGCAGGTGACTGATAAACACCGCTTGAACTCGGGTGAAACTCACTCTGGAACGGCGCAACTGCACTTGCGTACCTTCGCCACAGTCGACCATGAAAAGCTTCCCGCGTATGTCGACTACTTGCGAAGAAGCGTTGTGTTTGAGCGTGGGCAACGCACTGCCACAACCTAAAATATGTATTCTAAAGGGTTCCAATGCCTTTGATTATTGTTGTCTTCTGTAGGCAAAGATGCCCTCATTGTTCTCCAGATAAAGGCTGTCGGCGCCCAAGGTGTTCACGCTGAAGGTGTCTTTATTCAGCAACAATTTACCGTTGAGAATCTTCCAAGTTGTCCAAGGATTACTCTCGGCCTTGACGAACGACTGCACGCTTCCACCTTCTTGTATCTCAAAGTTCTTGTCCAAGCTCGACCACTTGCCTAAGAGCGTGGTGAGATTGATAACTTTCTGAGCCACTCTTTCACCGTTGGCCTGTACACCCACGATGGCCAGTCGGTCGCCAACCATCAAACCTCCCTGAACATCAGAGATAACTTCACCATCGGTATTCAACATGTACATCAGCGTATCGCCGGCATCTGATATGACTTGCAGCGTGTGCATCGCCGTACCGTCTCCGCATACGCCATAAACAGTAGAATCGTTATTGGTTTCTTCCACAGTGGCATCGTTATTATCTGCAACTTGCTTGGGCTTGCGGTCAACACATCCCATCACTAAAAATGTGGTCAAAACAACAACCACGAACCCTTTCAAACTCTTTTTCATGATAATCTATTTTAATATTTTCTATTTCTTTGATTTCCAACCTGTTGTACGAATTAACAAAGAAGTGATTTCTTCGACATTGTAATTCCTATGCTATTGGGCACCAAACTCAATGACTTTGAAGGCAAAACTCAATGACTTTGGAGTGCAAACTCAATGACTTTCATTTGCAACCGCATCGCATGCATTATTTTTGGTCTCATGGATTGCTTTACTTTCCATCATCTTGGCTTCAACCCATAGTTTATCCATTTCTTCCAAGCTCATGTCAGTCAACAGTTTGCCTTTCTTCAACGTTTGCTGTTCAACATAGTTGAAACGACGAATAAACTTCTGGTTAGTCATTTCCAAAGCATTCTCTGGATTCAGATGATACAGGCGTGCGGCATTGATGACGGAGAAGAGAAAATCACCGAGTTCACTCGTTGCTTTCTCTTGACTATGCTGATTCAGTTCCACCTCCAACTCCTTCAACTCCTCACGCACTTTATCCCATACGTCTTCACGCTGTTTCCAGTCGAATCCTACGTTGCGGGCTTTGTCCTGAATGCGGTAAGCCTTGATAAGAGATGGCAGCGAATCAGGCACACCCGATAGCACTGTTTTGTTTCCATCTTTCTCCTTTTGCTTGATTTGCTCCCAGGTTTGTTCTACCTGTTGCTCCATTTTAGGGTTGTCGGTCGGTGCGTTACCTTCGACCGTTCTTCCCTGTTTGGGATCACCCTCCCATCCTGTCCAGTCGATAAACGGATGGCGAAACATCAGTTTGTCGGCCTGCTTGTTGCATACATCCGCCAAATCGAAGTCGCGTGTCTCCTCTCCTAAGATGGAATAGAACAGCACATGCTCCATGACATCGCCCAACTCCTTGCAAATGTTTTTCTTATCGTCGTTCAAAAGCGCATCACAAAGTTCGTAAACCTCTTCTATCGTATTGGGTCTGAGGCTCTCATTGGTCTGCTTTCTGTCCCAAGGACACTCTTTTCGCAATCGCTCTTGGACATCAAGCAAACGACTAAAAGCCGCCATCTTTTCTTCTTTCGTGTGCATATAGGTGTATTTTATTACGGCAAAAGTAATCATTTTCAATTGAATTTTCGTAATTTTGCAACGATTTATACGAATTTATTATTTAAGCAGAAATACATCAAATGGAATTAGCAAGTAAGTATGATCCCAAAGAAGTGGAATCAAAATGGTATGAGTATTGGCTGAACCACAAACTTTTCAGTTCAAAACCTGACGGACGCGAACCTTATACGGTTGTCATACCTCCACCCAACGTCACTGGCGTTTTGCACATGGGGCACATGCTCAACAATACCATTCAAGATATCCTGGTGCGTCGCGCCCGCATGGAAGGCAAGAATGCCTGCTGGGTACCGGGCACAGACCATGCGTCGATTGCCACCGAGGCCAAAGTGGTGGCACGCCTCAAAGAACAGGGCATCAACAAGACTGACCTTTCAAGAGATGAGTTTTTGAAGCATGCCTGGGACTGGACACACGAGCACGGCGGCATCATCCTGAAGCAACTGCGTCGCCTGGGCGCTTCTTGCGACTGGGATCGCACGGCCTTCACCATGGACGAGAAGCGTTCGGAGAGCGTCATCAAGGTGTTCTGTGACCTCTACAACAAGGGGCTCATCTACCGTGGCGTGCGCATGGTGAACTGGGATCCGCAGGCTCAGACGGCCCTCAGTGACGAGGAGGTGATATACAAGGACGAACATTCCAAACTGTATTACCTGCGATACAACGTAGTGGAAGAACCTGGCAAGTATGCCGTTGTGGCCACCACGCGTCCAGAAACCATCATGGGTGACACGGCCATGTGCATCAACCCCAACGATCCCAAAAACCAATGGCTGAGGGGTAAACACGTCATCGTGCCACTCGTAGGCAGGGAGATTCCGGTGATAGAAGACGACTACGTGGATATCGAGTTCGGAACGGGTTGTCTCAAGGTGACACCGGCGCACGACATCAACGACCATGCCTTGGGATTGAAACACGGACTGCAAACCATTGACATCTTTAACGACAACGGTACCCTCTCCGAGGAGGCTGGGTTGTATGTGGGCATGGATCGCATGGAGGTGCGCAAGCAAATTGCCAAAGACCTGGAGAAAGCGGGATTGATGGAAAAGGTGGAAGACTATGACAACAAGGTGGGCTATTCCGAGCGCACCCATGTGCCCATTGAGCCGAAGCTGTCCACACAGTGGTTCCTCAAAATGCAACACTTTGCCGACCTAGCCTTGCAGCCGGTGATGGACGATGATATACAATTTTATCCATCAAAATATAAGAACACCTACCGCCACTGGCTGGAGAACATCAAGGATTGGTGCATCAGCCGTCAGCTATGGTGGGGACACCGCATACCAGCCTACTACTTCACGGTAGACGGCAAGCAAGAGGTTGTGGTGGCCAAGAGTGCGGAAGAAGCGCTGGAGCTGGCTCGAAAGAAGGACAATGCGCTGACCATGGAACAGCTGGAGCAAGACAGCGACTGTCTGGACACCTGGTTCTCATCTTGGCTGTGGCCTATCTCACTCTTTGATGGCATCAACCATCCCGACAACGAGGAGATTAACTACTACTACCCCACGGCTGACCTGATTACCGCTCCCGACATCATCTTCTTCTGGGTGGCACGCATGATCATGGCCGGATACGAGTATAAAGGGCAGATGCCTTTCAAGCATGTGTACTTCACGGGCATTGTTCGTGACAAGTTGGGGCGTAAGATGAGCAAGAGTCTTGGCAACTCTCCCGACCCCATCTCACTGATAGACCAATACGGAGCCGACGGTGTGCGTATGGGTATGATGCTCAGTGCGCCGGCCGGCAACGACATTCTCTTTGATGAGAGCCTGTGCGAGCAAGGTCGCAACTTCAACAACAAGATTTGGAATGCCTTTAGATTGGTAAAAGGTTGGGAAGTGGTTGACGGCGAACAGCCCAATGCCTGCAAACTGGCAACGGCCTGGTTTGAGGCAAAACTGCGTACCACGAACGAAGAAGTGAACGACCTGTTTGCTAAATATCGTATCTCTGAAGCCCTCATGGTGGTGTATCGCCTGTTCTGGGACGAGTTTTCCAGTTGGTATTTGGAAATGGTCAAGCCGGCCTACGGCTCCCCCATTGACCGAACAACCTACGAGGCTACCTTGAAATACTTTGATGTGCTGCTCAAGATGCTGCATCCTTTCATGCCATTCATCACCGAAGAACTGTGGCAACACCTGTACACACGCGCTGAAGGAGCATCGATTATGCGCGAGAAGTTGCAAATCGTAGAGCCTACGGACGCTGATAGGACACTGGCAGAGGACATCGAAAAAGTAAAACAAATCGTGAGTGGCGTGCGCACTGTACGCAACCAAAAGAACATTTCACCAAAGGACGAACTGGAGCTTATTGCCATCTCCAACAACAACCATGCGGTTTATAACGACATCATCACCAAGATGGCCAACCTGAAAGACATTGAGGTGGCGGAAGAAAAGCCATCAGACGCTGCCTTGTTCATGGTGGGTACCGATGAATTTGCCGTGCCGGTGGGCAACTTGATTGACGTAGCGGCCGAACTGAAGAAGCAGGAAGACCAGCTCAAACACCTTGAAGGATTCTTGGCTGGCATCAAGAAAAAGCTCGCTAACGAGAAGTTTGTGGCCAATGCACCGGAAGCTGTCGTGGCACTGGAGCGCAAGAAACAGAGCGACTCGGAGGAGAAAATAGCCTCGTTGCGCCAATCAATAGCAGAGTTGAAAAATAAAACATCATGATGAATAGCAGGAAACGATTGTTTTGGTGGGTAATCCTGGCCTGCACGATGATACTCTCTTCGTGCAGCGAGGATGAGCCTGTAAACGTTGAGGACTTTAATAAGCAGACCATACTGGTTTACATGCCTTGGTCAGGCGATTCGAATGTCAGCGGGCTGTATAACTTTTTTAAGGAAAACCTGGACAGCATTGAGTCGGGAATAAAAGCCAAGAAAGGGCTGAAAGACTCACGATTAGTGGTTTTCCTCAGCAAATCGGCCACTGAATCGGAATTGTACGAGGTAAAATATGAGAACAAGGAGTTAGTACACCAACCCATCAAGACCTATTCGGGGCATGCATACACAACAGCAAGCGGTATCGCAGAAATCATCAACGACACCAAGTCGGCTGCTGAAGCCTTGAACTATGCCATGATTATTGGGTGCCACGGAACGGGTTGGACGTACAAGGCCAACTGGAAAAACTATCCATATCAGGCAAAGAAATTCAACTTCATGACGCGGCAACGCGTGACTCAATGGGAACGGACACGCTTTTTTGGCAGCGTAAACGACCTGGAAAACTATGCGACAGACATCGAAGTGCTGGCTGAGGGCATTGCCCAGACGGGTACTAAAATGCAGTATATCTTGTTTGACGACTGTTACATGGCCAACATAGAAACGGCTTACATGCTGAAAGATGTATGCAACTTCTTAATTGGATCGACCTCAGAAGTCATTGCAATCGGCATGCCTTACGCTTCCATGTGGGCCAGTTTGGCCACACCAGTACCCAACTATGCCACGGCAGTAAACAAGTTTCATGAGTTTTATTCAAACTATAAGGTGGCCTCTGGAGCCATTGCCGTGATTGATTGTCGTGAAGTAGATGGTCTGGCCAACGTCATGCGAGACATCAATGCCGCATATACCTTAGACGACAGACAACGAGACAGCATCCAAGTACTGGATGGGTTCAAACCAAACATCTTCTTTGATTTGGGCGATTATGTGGACAAACTGTGCCAAGACGAAAGAATGAAAGCAACGTTCAAAGCCCAATTGGCCAAGGTTGTACGCAGCAAGAGTGTGACGGATTCAATCTATTCGTATATCTATCCCAACGAAAAACCCAAGTTTATCAAGATTAAAAACTTTAGCGGAATCACCATTTCCGACCCAACCCTGCATGTTGCACCATCGCGAGGATTGCAGCAAACAGGCTGGTGGAAAGCAACACATTAGGTTATCGCCTTACGTCTTCTCAAGAACAGCTTCGCTTTTGCGAAAGCTCTGAAATCAACTGAAAAGCGCTAACCCGTGCGGTTGAGAATTCTTTCGAATTAGAAAGAATAAGAAAGTCCAACAGAAAGGTATTCCTTGTACATGAAATATCCATGATGATCGTCGCGCTTACGACTGTCGTCAAATCGTGGATATACGTACAGGTTGGTAGAGAGGTACTTGGTAAACTGCACCGAGAGCGTATTCTCCCACTCTATTTCGGCACGTTTGTAGGAGGTGTAGCCGTACAAGCGAGTTTTCCATTGAACCATATCAGAGAACTTCCAGGTGAGATCAATGTTCATACTCGAACCATAGTCGTCTACAGAATGTTTACCTTCTTCGATACCAAATATCTTCACCAAATCGGTGCGTCCCACATAACGATAATGGTAAGCCAAAGGAGCAATATTGACATTTCCTCTGAGCTTGCCCTTAAACCAGTCGACATTGTATCGCATACCCAGGGATAATTCAACGTTCAACGGAGAGAGAAAATCGGAGTACACGCGCTCGTCGTTATTGCGATAGCCACGCATGAACTGGGTGTTGGCAATAAGTTGCAAGGAATAATACCATCTCTTGGTAGCTTGCAGGCCAAAGTTGCTCGTGTATCTGATATCGTCAGTATGTGTTTTAAGCGCGTGCAAAGTATCACTCTTGGAGGTTTGGAAACCTAATTTCATCTCCAGCTTATTGTCCCATTTCACTTTCTGTTTGTTGTTGTAATTGGCATTCAGCGTCACAGTTCCCAGCATCGAATAGTTACTCTCGCCGGCCTTGTACCAGTTGCCCGACACATAGTTTTGTAGGAATTGAAGATAGCCATCACCGGAGAACTTCCAGAAATTAGGCTTTTTGATGACTACGTCTACTGGAACAGGTAAAGCTTCGGTGGGTTTAGGGGCCACTTTTTCTACGATGGCCGTCTTCGTCTTGATGGTTGCATCTTGACTTGTTGAAACCTGGCCTTGCGCATCGAGACGTGTCTGCGTATTCCGAACGAGATCAGGGCGCTTCAGATAAATGCGGAGCAAAACTCTCTCCAGCGTTTCGTTGAACATAGAGTTGGTCACTGGGTCTTCTGACAGCCGGAACTGATTGTGACTGATGTTATGATAAAACGTCATAGGCAAAAACAATCTCGAGTATTTGCCATTCTTGTCATTGAGCAAACTGTTCAATGACGCATTGACTTTCTGCAACGAATCAAGCTGCATCTTATAGTTTTTCAGAGAATCTGTATACGTTTTTACGATAGGAGCAACGGTATCCACTTGATGGTGTATAACGCCACGTAAACTCTCCCCATAAGCATTCATAGCAAGAGCGGACAAGAACAATAACGCTGTGCTTTTAAATTTCATTTTTATGAATTGTTTTGTATGGTTGCAAAGGTAATAATAAAAAATGACAGTTGCTTGTTTGTTTCGCAATTTTATGCTAACTTTGCAACTTGTATTTTTGTGACATTTAACAAATAAAATATCATATCGTGGCTGAAACAAAGTATATATTCGTTACGGGTGGTGTAGTTTCATCACTTGGTAAAGGTATCATTTCATCTTCTATTGGTAAGCTTTTACAAGCAAGAGGTTACAACATTACCATTCAAAAATTTGATCCTTACATCAACATCGACCCCGGTACACTCAACCCTTACGAACATGGAGAGTGCTATGTAACGACCGATGGGATGGAAACTGATTTGGATTTAGGCCACTACGAGCGCTTTACTGGCATTCAAACCACCAAGGCTAACTCGCTGACAACAGGTCGCATCTACAAGGCGGTGATTGACAAAGAACGCCGAGGTGATTACCTGGGCAAGACCATTCAGGTGGTTCCGCACATCACAGACGAAATTAAACGCAACGTAAAGCTGTTGGGACAGAAGTATCATTATGACTTTGTCATCACAGAGATTGGCGGTACAGTGGGCGATATCGAGTCAACACCCTTCCTGGAAGCCATCCGTCAATTAAAATGGGAATTGGGTAAGAACGCCTTGAGCGTACACCTCACATACGTTCCTTACTTGAAAGCCGCGGGAGAATTGAAGACCAAACCGACACAGCACAGCGTGAAGGAACTGCAAAGCATTGGTATACAACCCGACGTACTGGTATTGCGCACAGAGAAACACTTGAAAGATGATGTTTTACACAAGGTGGCTTCGTTCTGCAATGTCGATTTTGATTGTGTGATTCAGAGCGAGGATTTACCAAGTATCTACGAAGTTCCAGTGAACATGCAGAACCAAGGTCTGGACGTAGCCATTCTTAAAAAGATGGGATTGGAAGTAAAAGAAACGCCAACCCTGGGTCCATGGAAGAATTTCTTGGAGCGAAGAAACAGAGCGAAGGAAGAGGTTCACATCGGCTTGGTTGGCAAGTACGACCTTCAAGATGCTTATAAGAGTATTCGAGAGAGCCTTTCACAGGCTGGCACCTATAACGACCACAAGACTGTATTGACGTTTATCAACTCGGAAAAGATTACTGAAGATAACGTCGCAGAAATGTTGAAAGGGCAAGATGGCATTGTAATCTGTCCTGGATTCGGGCAGCGCGGCATAGAAGGTAAGCTGGTTGTGGCTCATTATACACGCACACACGACATTCCTACCTTTGGCATTTGTCTGGGTATGCAGATGATGGTGATAGAATTTGCACGCAATGTACTGGGTTATCCTGATGCCAACAGTAGAGAAATGGACGGAAAGACCGAGCATAATGTCATAGACATCATGGAGGAACAGAAGAACATTACCAACATGGGAGGCACAATGCGTCTGGGGGCTTACGAATGTCAACTGAAACAAGATTCACGCGTGTTCAACATCTACCGACAGGAATTCATACAAGAACGTCACCGTCACCGTTTCGAGTTCAACACCGCTTTCCTCAAAGAATACGAGAAGGCGGGCATGATGTGCGTAGGAAAGAACCCTGAAAGTAACCTCGTTGAAGTGGTAGAAATACCTGGTTTAAAGTGGTACATCGGTACACAGTTCCACCCAGAGTATCAGAGTACGGTACTCAAACCACACCCATTGTTCGTCGATTTCATCAAGACGGCTATTCAAAAACAGAAGAAATAATCAAGAAATGGATAAAAATACTATTACCGGACTCGTGCTGATGGGTCTGCTGCTGATTGGGTTCAGCTGGTGGTCGCAACCCTCTTCCGAACAAAAGGCAGAAATGATGCGCCAAGACTCCATTGCTGCGGTCATGAAGCAAAAGGCAGAAACCAACAAAAAGAATGCGGAAGCCAAACATTTGGCTGAACAGAAAGCTAAGCAAGAAGCTGACACCACGGCTCTTTTCCATGAAGCCTTGCAAGGTGAAGCACAGGAGATTGTTTTGAAAAACGAGAAACTGCAACTTACTTTGAATACCAAAGGAGGAACAGTCACCAAAGCTATTATTAAGGGATTCAAGGACAAAGAAGGAAATAAGGATGTAACGTTGCTGGATGAAAATGTTCATCAGTTGAACTTCACCCTATCCACCAAAGACACCAACATTGCCACACAAGACCTCTTTTTCCAACCTTCGGCACAAACAGACTCAACCGTTACGCTCACCGCCAATGCGGGTCAGGGAAAGTCTATGGTGCTTACCTATCGATTGGGACCAAACTATCTCCTGCACATGTCCATGCAAGTGAAGGGCATGAACGGTCTTTTTGCGCCAGATACGAAAGTCATGAACGTGAACTGGAAAGACAAATGCAGACAGCAGGAGAAAGGTTTTACGTTTGAAAATCGCTATTCAACCCTTACTTATCATGAGGAAGATGGTGGCACAGACAAGCTCAGTGAAACTTCAGAGAAAGTAGATGAGCAAATCGACAAGAAGATTGACTGGGTTGCTTTCAAGAACCAGTTCTTCTCAGCTGTGATGATTGCCAAGCACGACTTTAATACTGGTGCCTTGTTAACCAGCATTCCACAACAGAAAGGCAGTGGCTTCTTGAAAGAATATGAAGCGAAATTGAAGACATTCTTTGACCCTACTGGGCAAACACCATCTGAATTTGAATTCTATTTCGGCCCAAACGATTTCCGTTTACTCAACCGAGTTGAGCAACAGAGTACTTTTAATAAAGACCTCGAATTACAAAGATTGGTATATCTTGGCTGGCCATTGTTCCGCATTATCAACCGTTGGTTTACCATCTATGTATTCGATTGGCTGTCCAAATGGTTCCCCATGGGCGTAGTACTCATCTTAATCACCTTATTATTAAAGGTCATTACCTTCCCAATGGTTAAGAAGAGCTACATGAGTTCGGCCAAGATGCGTGTCTTAAAACCAAAACTTGACGCTGCAACGGCACAATACAATAAGCCTGAAGACCAGATGCAGAAGCAGCAAGCCATGATGGCAGAATATTCCAAGTATGGCGTGAGTCCACTTTCGGGCTGTCTGCCGATGCTCATTCAGATGCCTATCTGGATTGCCATGTTCAACTTTGTGCCAAACGCTATTCAACTACGTGGTGAAAGTTTCCTTTGGATTAACGACTTGAGTACATACGATCCAGTGATTGAATGGAACAGAAACATTTGGCTCATTGGTGACCACCTGTCACTTACCTGTATTCTTTTCTGTGTGGCCAACGTGCTCTATAGCTGGATGACCATGCGTCAGCAGCGCGATCAGATGGTGGGACAGCAAGCTGAACAAATGAAGATGATGCAATGGATGATGTATCTCATGCCGGTGATGTTCTTCTTCATGTTCAACGACTATTCAGCAGGTCTTAACTTCTATTACTTTGTTTCACTGTTCTTCAGTGCAGCCATCATGTGGACCTTGCGTAAGACGACCAACGATGAGAAGCTGCTCAAGATTCTCGAAGCAAGATATGAAGAGAACAAAGCAAACCCGAAGAAGCTAAGTGGCATGGCAGCTCGTTTGCAAGCCATGCAGGAACAACAGCAAGCCATGCAACGCAAAAGAGAAGAACTCGAAAGAAAAAAACGTAAACTATAATAGAGATGAAAAAAACAACACTCTTTTTAGCAACTGTCGCCCTCATCTTTGGCGGCAGTTTTGCAAATGCACAGAACACCGTGAAAGATCAAAACGCAACATTCAAAGTGGGCAGTGACCTCATGACACCAGAAGCCTTATGGGCCATGGGACGCATTGGTGGTGCCACAGCTTCACCAGACGGTAAACAAGTTGTCTACCAAGTAGGCTACTACAGTGTGAAACAAAACAAAAGTCAGCAGATGCTGTTCGTTATGGACGCAGACGGAAAAAACAAACGTCAGCTCACAACAGGACAGCAAAGCGAGACAGATGGCGCATGGATTGAGCAGGGACGACGAATCGCTTTCCTCACAGGAGGCCAGCTTTGGTCAATGAATGCCGACGGAAGTGACCGAAAACAACTCACAAACAGCAGCGTGTACATTGAGGGATTCAAGTTTTCACCAGAAGAAAGAAAAGTCATCCTCATCAAGTCACTTCCCTATCATGGCACCATCCAAGCCAATCCAGCTGACCTACCACTGGCTACAGGACGACTTGCTACTGACATGAACTACCGCCATTGGGACCACTATGTTGAAACAATCGCGCACCCCTTCGTGGCAGACTTTGACGGTTCAAGCATCAATGAAGGCGTAGATATTCTACAAGGCGAGCCTTTCGAGTGCCCAACCGCACCCTTCGGAGGGACCGAACAGCTTGCTTGGAGTCCTGATTCTAAGTCCATTGCTTACACTTGCCGTAAGAAAGAAGGCGTGCAATACGCCATTTCCACCGATACGGACATCTACTTATATGATGTTGCAACACGCAAAACCAAAAACCTTTGCAAGCCATCTGGCTACAAAGAACCTGCCATCGATGCCACAAAATCGATGAAGAATCAATCGGTGAATCATCAACCGGGCGACATGAATGTAGGTTACGACACCAATCCTCAGTTCTCTTCAAACGGCAAATACATTGCTTGGCAGAGCATGCCACGCAATGGTTATGAGAGCGACCGCAACCGCTTGTGCGTCTATACCCTGGCGGATGGAACGAAAAACTATGTCACAGAACAGTTTGACAGCAATGTTGACGCATATTGCTGGGGCAATGACAACAACACCTTTTACTTCATTGGCGTATGGCATGGCAAGACGCATGTCTATCAAACCAACCTGAAAGGACAAATCAAACAACTCACTGACGGACAATACGACTATGGTAGCTTGCAGCTGTTGGGCCGTAAGGGACAGCTACTCGTTACGCGTCACTCGTTGTCACATCCAGATGATTTGTTCGTTCTCACTCCTTCAAAAAAGGAGAAGCGTTCACAAGTGACACAAATAACAGATGAAAACAAACATATCTTTGATCAATTAGCCATTGGAAAAGTTGAAGAGCGTTGGACAAAAACGACAGATGGCAAGGACATGCTCAGCTGGATTGTTCTTCCTCCACACTTCGATGCCAACAAGAAATACCCTACTCTGCTATTCTGTGAAGGTGGTCCGCAAAGCCCAGTCAGTCAGTTCTGGAGCTATAGATGGAACTTACAAATCATGGCAGCACACGGATATATCGTTGTTGCGCCCAACCGTCGTGGCCTTCCGGGCTTCGGTTCGGCATGGAACGAAGAGATTTCAGGAGATTGGACAGGTCAATGCATGAACGATTACCTATCAGCCATCGACGACGCAGCAAACAATCTTCCATACGTGGACAAAGACCGATTGGGAGCTGTTGGTGCCTCTTTCGGTGGATTCTCAGTTTATTATCTTGCCAGTCATCATGACAAGCGATTCAAATGTTTCATCTCTCACGATGGCGCATTCAACCTTGAGAGCATGTATACTGACACCGAAGAGGCCTGGTTCTCTAACTGGGAATACGAAGATGCTTATTGGAACAAAGACCAAACAGCCAATGCAAAGCGCACATACCAAAACAGTCCACATCAGTTTGTTGACAAATGGGACACACCTATCCTCTGCATTCATGGTGAAAAGGACTATCGTATCAACGCCAATCAGCATGGGAGCCTTCAATGCTGCCCGTTTGCGCGGCATTCCAGCCGAACTACTCATCTTCCCCGATGAGAACCACTGGGTGCTGAAACCGCAAAACGGCATTCTTTGGCAGCGTACATTCTTCAACTGGTTAGACCGCTGGCTGAAGAAATAATGCCCTTGTGCCAACCCGTCAACTAAAAAAAACTTTAAAACTCAATAACTTAAAAACTCACGATAATGGTTGAAACATTTCAAAAGAAACTGAGCGACTCTCCAGCATGGCGCTGGACAGCTCTGGTATTACTGGCATCGGCAATGTTCTTTGCCTACATCTTCGTTGACATTCTGTCGCCTTTACAAGAATTTTTACAGACACAACACGGCTGGGATCCTATAGCCTACGGCCGTTTTGCGGGTTCTGAACCATTTCTGAACGTATTTGTATTCTTCCTAATTTTCGCAGGTATCATCCTGGATAAAATGGGAGTGCGCTTCACAGCCATCCTTTCAGGCGCCGTCATGGTAGTTGGTGCTTCCATCAACTATTACGCACTGACAGAAGGTTTCGAAGCAAGCAGTCTGAAAGTATGGTTTGATAACAATTTGAACCTACCCCTCTCGGCCTGGAATGTTACACCATTTTATGATGGCATGCCAGCCTCAGCCAAACTATCAGCCATCGGATTCATGATTTTCGGTTGTGGTGCCGAAATGGCTGGTATCACGGTTTCGCGTGGTATTGTGAAGTGGTTTAAGGGTAAAGAAATGGCGTTGGCCATGGGCATCGAAATGGCTATTGCCCGTGTGGGTGTCGCCGTGGTAGTCATTGCTTCGCCAGCCATCGCCTCTATCCATCCAATAGACGTTTCACGGCCAGTTGCTTACGAACTTCTTCTGTTGATTATTGGTTTGATATGCTTTATTGTTTATGGTTTCATGGACAAGAAGTTGGATGCACAAGGCGTGGAAGAAGATAAAGATGATCCATTCAAAGTGTCGGACATTGGAAAGATATTATCACTGAAAATGTTCTGGATTGTGGCGCTACTCTGCGTACTTTACTATTCAGCCATCTTCCCTTTCCAAAAATACGCCATCAACATGTTGCAATGCAACCTAAACTTTACGGCCGAACAAGCAGGTATGGTGTTCTTCGTATTCCCATTAGGTGCCGCTGCCGTCACTCCTTTCTTGGGCAATTTCCTCGATCGCAAAGGTAAAGGAGCGTCCATGCTCATCTTAGGCGCGTTGCTCATGGTGGTATGTCACCTTGTGTTTGCGTTCGTTGTACCAGC
The DNA here is from genome assembly GCA_900547085.1 of uncultured Prevotella sp. Taxonomy (GTDB): domain Bacteria; phylum Bacteroidota; class Bacteroidia; order Bacteroidales; family Bacteroidaceae; genus Prevotella. The sequence continues at coordinate 393 of URFI01000010.1, read as the reverse complement.
AACACAAAGCGTCATCATTACCTATGCCGCCATCATCTTGTTAGGCATTTCGTTCTCATTGGTTCCGGCTGCGCTATGGCCTTCTGTTCCAAAGCTGATTGATGACAAACTCATTGGTTCGGCATACGCATTGATTTTCTGGATTCAGAACATCGGTCTTTACGCCTTCCCAATGATCATTGGTTCTGTGTTGCGTTCATCCAACCCTGGTGTTACCGACCCATTGAAGTACAACTACACCGTACCTATGTTGGTATTCGCCTCCTTGGGCGTGATTGCGCTTTTCCTGGGATTCCTGTTGAAAGCCCTTGACAAGAAGAAAGGCTATGGATTGGAAGAACCAAACATCCAAAAGTAGGCGTGGCATCGCTGGGCAAGTACGAAACGCTTGCC
>URFI01000009.1 GCA_900547085.1 uncultured Prevotella sp. | reverse complement strand
GAATGACAAAATGTGCGTACAGATACGGTCTAAGAACCATCTATCATGACTGATGACTACCGCACAGCCTGCAAATGCCTCCAAACCTTCTTCCAAAGCACGGAGCGTATTCACGTCAATGTCATTGGTAGGCTCATCCAGCAGTAACACGTTTCCTTCTTGTTTCAGCGCCAAAGCCAGTTGCAAGCGGTTGCGTTCGCCACCCGAAAGCACTGAACACATTTTGTTTTGGTCGGTTCCGGAGAAGTTGAAACGCGACAAGTAGGCACGAGCGTTGACGTCACGGCCACCCATTCGGAGAGTTTCATTACCCTGCGAAACCACTTCGTAGACCGTCTTATTGGGATCAATGTCCTTGTGTTGCTGGTCAACGTAAACCAGTTTCACGGTTTCACCCACCTCAAACGTACCGGCATCCGGCTGATCCAATCCCATAATCAGGCGGAAAAGCGTGGTTTTACCCGCACCGTTTGGACCGATAACACCTACGATACCATTTGGCGGCAGCATGAAGTTGAGATCGTTGAACAACACTTTTTCACCAAAAGCCTTTTTCACATGCTGCGCCTCAAATACCTTGTTGCCCAATCGTGGGCCGTTAGGAATGAAGATTTCCAGTTTCTCTTCCCTGGTCTTCTGCTCCTCATTCAACATCTGCTCATAGGAGTTCAAACGAGCTTTACCTTTGGCTTGGCGAGCTTTTGGAGCCATGCGAACCCATTCAAGCTCACGTTCAAGCGTCTTACGTCGCTTCGATGCCGTCTTTTCTTCTTGATCCATGCGCTTAGTTTTCTGCTCCAACCATGAGGAGTAGTTGCCTTTCCATGGAATGCCTTCTCCCCTATCCAGCTCAAGAATCCACTCACTGACATCGTCTAGGAAGTATCTGTCGTGTGTTACGGCAATCACCGTACCCTCGTATTGTTGCAGATGCTGCTCCAACCAGTCGATGCTTTCGGCGTCAAGGTGGTTGGTTGGCTCATCAAGTAACAAGACATCAGGCTTTTGCAGCAACAACTTACACAGTGCTACCCTACGCCGTTCGCCACCAGAAAGGTTGGTCACGGGCAGGTCACCCGCAGGACAACGCAGGGCTGCCATGGCCCTATCCAGTTTAGAATCCATGTTCCATGCATCCGTGGCATCGATGATATCTTGTATTTCAGCCTGCCGTTGCATCAGCTTGTCCATCTTATCAGGATCACTATAATACTCTTCCATGCCAAATTTGACATTGATTTCATCGTATTCTTTCAGTGCATCATACACATGCTGCACGCCCTCTTGCGCATTTTGCTTCACTGTTTTATCAGCATCGAGAGGAGGATCCTGCGGAAGATAACCAACAGAGTAACCAGGACTCCACACCACATCGCCTTGTGTGGGTTGTTCCAGCCCGGCAATGATCTTCATCAGCGTTGACTTACCCGCACCATTCAGACCTATGATGCCTATCTTAGCGCCATAAAAGAATGACAGGTAAATGTCCTTGAGAACTTGTTTTTGGTTTTGTGGGATAATCTTTGAAACACCCACCATAGAGAAGATAACTTTCTTGTCGTCTACTGTTGCCATTATATAAAATATGTATTGAATGAAATATGCGATAAAAGCTGAACGCTTTTCTGTTGCTCATCAAAGATGGAAAGCCCCATCTTCACGCGTCGAAGTGAAGAAGGCGGGCCATGTACTTGCCCAAGATGTCGAACTCGATGTTAACAACAGACCCAATCTTGATATCACAAAAATTGGTATTCTCTCGGGTATAGGGAATGATGGCCACCTTAAAACTATTGTCCGTAGGCTCACATACGGTCAGCGAAACGCCGTTCACGGTGACACTACCCTTGTCTACGGTCATGTAACCACGCTTGGCCATCGTCTTGTCAAATGGATATTCAAAGGTGAAATAGGTTGACCCATCGGCATCTTCCATGTTCACACACGTCGCCGTTCCGTCGACATGACCTTGCACGATGTGTCCATCCAAACGGCCATTCATCAACATCGAACGCTCTACATTCACCCTATCGCCCACTTTCAACAGCCCCAAGTTGCTTCTAATAAGCGTTTCTCGCATGGCTGTAACCGTGTAGGTGTCGTCGGTTAAACGTACAACTGTCAGGCAAACACCATTGTGACTGATGCTTTGGTCAATCTTGAGATGATCTACAAACGAGCACTTAAAGGTGAAATCAATATTGTCTTGATCTCGATCGATGGCAACCAGTGTGGCCATTTCTTCTACGATTCCGGAAAACATAAGCTAAAGTGTAATTAAAAAGGCAGGAATGCACCTGCCTTTGTATCATAAAAAGGGGTTGCTCGATGATGTGATGAAACTCCGAACTTGATAAGATTTGAGAGCTCTCCGCCTTTGTAATCCACCGGCTTTACAGCTTAGTCCCTAAGGATTTATGTGGCCCGCCATTAGCAAGAGAAGTCTTCTCGGTTTCATTTTTTTATTGATGAGTATCCCGATCAAACCGACACAACCCCCATGTTGTATCATGTTTGTTATTGCAAAGATACATTTTTCGCTCGAAACGAGCAAATTTTACAACCTGTTTTCTGTTTGATTTTACATGAAATCACAGAATTGCTAAACTTTTTTATTACTTTTGTCGTCTAACAGACAACAATGGAATGTGGGGATAAATACCCCATCTTCCAGCGCAATCTGATAAAACATAACGAACACGGTATGAAAAATATTTGTACAACTTGCCTCCTGGCAATCATCTTCTTGTCATTGTCAACACCTATTGAAGCACGAAAGTGGTCACTGAAAGACTGCATCCATTACGCCCTATCCAACAACATCTCGTTGAAAAAAACCTCGCTCAAACACCTCAGTGCCATTGAAGACACCAAGCAGAGCCAGGCTGCGCTGCTGCCATCGCTGAACGCTCCCACCTCTCAAAATGCGACTTATCGGCCATGGCCACAAACGGGTATCGCCGCTGAAGGCTATGTTCAGACTTCAATTGACAAGGTGTATTACAACGGAACTTACAGTGTGAATGGCAGTTGGACGGTATGGAACGGTGGAAGAAACACCAACACGGTGAAACTGAACAAGTTGACGGAGAAACAAGCAGCACTCGATTCGGCGACCATGGCCAACCAACTGATTGAGCAAATCGCGCAGTTGTATGTACAAATACTATATTCCAGCGAGGCCATCGCAGTGAACAAATCAATGCTGGCCTCGAGTATGCAAAACGAAAAGCGTGGCGAAGAATTTATGAAAGTGCAGAAAATGAGTCGTGCCGACATGGCGCAGCTTACCGCCCAACGTGCTCAAGACGAATATAATGTGGTTGAAGCAGAGAGCAACTTGCGCAACTACAAGCGACAGCTGAAGCAGCTTCTGCAACTGGTTGATGAAGATGAGTTTGAAATAGACGTTCCGCATACGACCGATGCCATGGCCCTTCAACCGATTCCCACTGTGAAAGCGGTCTATTCGGCAGCGTTGAACTATCGTCCTGAAATACAAAATGCACAGCTGGGCATCGAGAGCAGCAATCTGAGTGTGAAGATTGCGAAAGCCAGCAGACTGCCCGTTATCGGAATCAACGCTGGCGTTGGTACCAGCACCACATCGATGAGCGACTATCAATGGGGGAACCAAATGAAAAACAACTTTGACATCGGCGCAGGCATCTCATTGAGCATTCCGCTGTTTGACAACAGGCAGGCAAAGACAGCCGTGAACAAAGCCATGCTGCAAAAGCAAAACTACATGCTCGACTTGAAGGACAAGCAAACCACCTTGTATTCGAACATTGAAGACTATTGGCTGCAAGCCGTTAACAACCAGAACCGATTCAAGGCTGCCAAGGTAAGCACACAGAGCGCAGAGGAAAGTTTCAGACTGCTTAAAGCCAAGTTTGACGAGCAGCTCATCAACATCGTTGAACTCACAGACGGCAAAAACAAGCTCATGACAGCAGAACAAAACGAACTGCAAGCCAAGTACCTTGCGATATTGAATATTGGCTTATTGAAATTCTACCAAACGGGTTTGATGGAATAAAGGGTGCGTGTTACGGCCTAAAGCATCAACTCTTTTGGTGACAAAACAAAGGTGGCAGCTCCATGTTCCAACAAAAATTCTTTATCTCTAAATCCCCATAACACACTGATGCAAGGCATGTTGCTGTTGCGTGCCGTGGCTATGTCTACATCACTGTCACCAATGTAAACAGCATCTCGGCCATCATCGTCCAATTGGCGCAAGGCTTCCAATACCGTGTCAGGTGCCGGCTTTTTCTTGATGTTTTCCCGTTCACCAATCGCTACCGTGACATAGTCGCTAAAAAAGTGCCGACAAAGATCTTGGGTGGCATCGTAGAACTTGTTGCTAACCACAGCCAACTTCTTGCCGTGGGCCTGCAAATTGGCCAAAAGCTCAAGTATCCCCAGGTAGGGTTTGGTATTGTCAAGATTATGAACCAAATAGTGTTGACGAAAATCAGCGTATGTAGCCTCAAAATCGGGGTTGTCTAATCCGTTGGGAATGGCGCGTTCCATGAGTTTTTTCACACCATTACCCACAAACTTTCTCACCTCACCGACGGTTCGTTCAGGCATGCCATGCATCTTCAAAGCTGCATTACAACTAACGTATAAGTCTTGAAGTGAATCAAGCAACGTTCCATCTAAATCAAATATATATGTACTGTATTCTTTCATAAGTCCATGTGTGTTTAATTTGTTCTGTTGGCTGACTCCCTTTGCGGTTGCCTCTGTTTTCTGAAGGAAAAACCATTCGTTAATCAACGACTGGGCGTATATTATCTGTGTCAACCCTATTTCTATCTGCAAAGGTAGCATTTGTTTGTTGCACTGACAAACAAATGAACATTTATCATGGCACATGTCCTGGCTTCAATAGACGATTGTAAGGGATGAAGCAAACCAACTCATTTTCTTTTTTTCAACACTATTCAACTTTCGCATGCTGTTGAAAACACATCCATAAACTACTAGCCATAGCGTAGGGTGTACCACGCTAACTTACTCAATGTAAGGATGATACGAGAGGAAACAACCAAACGGAACTTCAGTGTTAAAAAGATCACAAATTAATTCACATGACTTTGGAGGTTAAACTCAATGACTTTGGTGGCCAATTTGCATGACTTTGAAGCCCTAACTCAATGCTATTGCCAGACGTGGCGTGAACGATTGTGTTTGGCAGTCAGGGTTCAAGAATGAGAAACCAAAATATATGCGCAATTATTTTGCCTTGTCTTCAACTTCAACTACCTTTGCACCCGAATCACATTTTCAATTGAAAACATGGACAAACAGCATAAAAACTACTATCTACTTGCTGCGGCCATCTGCGTTCTTCTGGTATGCGGATTGACCTTTTACTATTTCTTCAGCGCTTTTTCGACCTCAGAAACTACCAGCTATATCTACATAGACACGGATGACAATGCCGACTCGGTAGTGGCCAAGCTCACTCCCATTGCCCGTCAACATAGTCTTCATGGTTTTACCACGTTGATGAGGCACACCAAGTATGCCGACCACGTTCGCACAGGTAGGTATGCCATCAGGTCAGGAGAAGGGGCTTTCACGGTTTTTAGGCACTTGAAAAATGGCATGCAAGAGCCTGTTAATCTTACCATTCCTACGGTCAGGACCGTTGAACGCTTGTCGGCTGAACTGGCAAAGCATCTGATGCTTGACAGTACAACGTTGGCCAGCGCCTTGAAAAATGACACGCTGTGCCAAAAATATGGCTATGACACCACCACCATAGCGTGCATGTTCATTCCAAACACCTACGATATTTATTGGAATGTTAACATGAACAAGCTGTTGGACCGGATGAAAAAAGAGAGCAACCGCTTCTGGAACACCGACAGAAAGGCAAAAGCACAGCAACTGAAATTATCTCCAAACGAAGTGATTACCTTGGCCAGCATCGTTGATGAGGAAACGGCTAACAATGGAGAGAAGCCCATGATTGCTGGCATGTACTATAACCGACTGATGTTGCGCAATGCCGAATATCCCAACGGAATGCCTCTGCAGGCTGACCCTACCATCAAATTTGCTTGGAAAGACTTTGGTTTGAGGCGCATATACAATAAGCTGTTAACCATCAAAAGTCCGTACAACACATACGTGAACACTGGCTTGCCACCAGGCCCCATCCGCATCGCCTCGATTGCTGGCATAGAGTCTGTGCTCAACCTAACGCATCACGACTACCTGTACATGTGTGCTAAAGAAGACTTCAGCGGAACACACAACTTTGCACAGACGTACGCTGAACACAAAGTCAACGCAGCCAAATACACCGCCGCATTGAACAAACGAGGCATTCAATAACAACTATCCGGTGTATGTTCAAACATGCTGTGCAGCTAAATTGAGCATTCATTTCCCAATCTTTTAGGATAAAAGAATCGTCTATAAATAAAAATACAATGTATTGATGACCAATACATTGTATTTTATATTTTTGTCGGGGCGACAGGATTCGAACCTGCGACCGCCTGTTCCCAAAACAGGAGCGCTACCGGGCTGCGCTACACCCCGCTTGCAGTTCATTGTTGAATTGCGAGTGCAAAGGTAAGATATATTTTTTTATTGCCAAAATTTTTTCAACAATTATTTCATAAACTGCACACGAACGCATAAATCATGGGAAATTTTGCGCTTGTTAGCGTCATTAATGTGACAATTCTGAGAATGAACGTTCCCGACACATTGTTTGTTAACACGGCTCATGCACGCTACAATCAATCTCTGTAAACCAAAACAGGGAAAGCATGATCTACTTTCCCTGTTATTATTTAGGTGCAAAAGTGCTACTTCTTGATGATACCTTGGTCCACAAACACCTTTTTCAACGCCAGAACTCCTCGCTCTACTTGCTCTTCAGTATGCGTGGCCATCAGCGCAAAACGAACCAATGTGTCTTGTGGCGCACAGGCTGGAGGTATCACTGGGTTGATGAACACACCGTTGTCAAAAGCCAATTTGGTCACCATAAAGGTCTTATCAATATCTCTCACATACAGCGGAATAATAGGACTCTCCGTTTCACCAATCTCAAAACCTTCTTCCTGGAAGCGTTTCAAGGCATAGCGAGTGACCTTCCAAAGATGCTCTATCCGCTCTGGTTCAGCCTGAATGATACGCAGGGCTTCGCGTGCGGCAGCCGTTGCGGCAGGCGTATCAGACGCACTAAATATATAAGTACGACAGGTATGGCGCAGATAGTTGATGGTGTCGCTGTCCGATGCGATGAATCCACCGATGGAAGCTAAGCTCTTTGAGAAGGTTCCCATGATGAGGTCAACCTCGTGGGTCAATCCAAAATGGTCACAAACACCACGTCCTTGACGGCCAAATACTCCCAATCCGTGCGCCTCATCAACCATGATGGAACAATTATACTTGCGTTTCAATTCAACAATAGCGGTCAAATTGGCCAAATCTCCCTCCATAGAGAACACTCCATCTACCACAATCAGCTTCACAGCATCGTAAGGAAGCTTTTGCAATAACCGCTCCAAATCGGTCATGTCGTTATGCTTATATCGCAGTTGCGTGGCGAACGACAAGCGGCGTCCATCCACAATACTGGCATGGTCACGGTCATCACAGATGATATAGTCGTTGCGACCCACCACCATGGCCAACACACCTTGATTAACAGAGAACCCCGTAGGGAAACACAGTGTTTCATCTTTCCCCACGAAGGTGGCCAATTCTTTCTCCAATTGCACATGCAGATCAAGCGTACCATTGAGGAATCGGCTTCCTGCACAGCCCGAACCATATTTATCCAAGGCCGCCTTGGCCGCACGGATGACTCGCTCATCCCCTGTCAATCCCGTATAAGCGTTAGAGCCAAACATCAACACTCGATGTCCGCCCATCTCTACTTCCGTTCCTTGTTTACTGGTTATTTCCCTGAAATAAGGATACACGCCAGCATCCATGTATTTCTGAGGATCTCGATAATTTTTGTATCTTTCTTGTAATTGTCCCATTATATTAAAATAGGTATCATACCCATTATGAAAAACATAGGCTGCAAAGATATAAAATAAATAACATAAATTGTTCTTTTCGCAACTAAAAACATCGAATTTGAGTTTTTTATTAGATATAAACGGATATATTAATGGAATTGTCGTACATTTGCGAATCATGTTCGCATGAATGAAAAAGTCTTTCGGAACAACTACGTTAAATTAACAGACTACACACAAGATGAAGAAGATAAGATACATCATGAACCCCATATCGGGAACCAGTGACAAGGACGGCATACCCAAAATGATTGACGCAAAGCTCGACCATGAGCAGTTTGAGTACGAAATCATTACGACCAATCATGCCGGTCATGCCTCCGAATTGGCTACTGAAGCCAAAGATTCGCATATGGATATTGTCGTGTGGGTGGTGATGGCACCATTAATGAGGTGGCGCGCGCCATTGTGCATTCAGACACGGCACTGGGCATCATCCCCTGCGGTTCAGGTAATGGGCTAGCGCGCCACATGCTCATTCCCATGAGTGTGAAGAAGTCCATCGAAATTATCAACAAATGCGTCATCCATGACTTCGACTACGGCATCATCAACGGCTACCCGTTCTTCTGTACCTGCGGCATGGGATTCGATGCCTATGTCAGTCAGAAGTTTGCTGAGTGCGGAAAGCGCGGTCCCATCACCTATGTTCAGAAGGTGTTGGAAGAAGGCCTCAAATACAAACCTGAGACTTACGAAATCACCACCGAGAATGGTGTGAGCAAATACAAAGCCTTTCTCATCTCTTGTGCCAACGCATCGCAATATGGCAACAATGCCTTCATCGCGCCACAGGCATCGATGAGCGACGGACTGATGGATGTGATTATCATGGAACCCTTCGATATTATCGAGGCTCCACAAATCAGCATCGACATGTTCAACAAAACGCTGGACAAGAATTCTAAGATTAAGACTTTCACCTCAAAGAAACTCCACATACACCGCAGCAAGCCAGGGGTAATCCATTACGATGGCGACCCAGTGATGACGGGCAGAGATATTGACATTGAACTGGTGGAAAAGGGTATCAAGATCATCATCAACCCCGATGCTGACAAGAGTCAACGACAGCCCAACGCCATTCAGAGTGCCGCTGCCGAGCTGTTCAACGAAATCAACGTGGTGCGCGAAGATATCTCCAAACAGACGCGCCACATACAGGCCTTGAGCAAAGTGCTGCAGAAGAAATTAAATCTATGATGGCCACATGCGACCGCTACCATGCTCACATGGTCATGAACGCCATCCATCCAAAACGGCATCAACCATCAGGTTGATGCCGTTTTTGTTTCAAATGACTAAAGTATGGCATGCGCCTTCGTTCCGTCACAGTCGTTCCTTACAAATAAAAATTGTTCATTAATTTCGCATACCATTCAGACATTTCTCCCGCATCGTCAAACAGTGTCAGCGTCTGTTCATCCAGCTTTTCGGGACGACGCTTCACCCATGCCATCAAACAGCGTTTAGGCGATTTGCGGGCAACCGTCTTCACCAAATATTTTTTCCGAAGATAAAATCCTGCAATCACGGCTGTAGTAATGAATTGCTCAACCGATTCTACCGGCAACACCACGCTCATTTCGCCCTCATTGGTGAGCAGTCGGTAGGCCGACTGACACAATGCTTTATAGGAAAGGGTGTCACTATGCCGAGCCATGGAACGCTTTGCGTCCGGACTACGAAGGCCTTCCACGAAGTAGGGCGGATTAGAAACGATACTGTCAAATTGTTTTACCGATTCAAACTGCTGTAAAGCCACCTCCCTTACCCTCACCCTATCGGCAAATGGGGAAGCCTCTACATTGACTTTTGCCTGCCGACAGGCATCACGGTCAATCTCCAAAGCCTCAACAAAGGAAGCCGCATACCGCTGCTCCATCATCAAAGCAATGAGTCCGGTACCCGTCCCGACATCAAGAATGCGCTGTCCTCCCTTAGCCCAGGCACCCAGCAACACGCCATCCGTGCCCACCTTCATGGCACACCGGTCTTGCCGGATGGTAAATTGTTTGAACTGAAACCACTCGTTACTCATGCTGCAAATTTACACAAAAAAGATGAAAATGAGAGGTTCTCATGTTTGGAAATCATCGTCAAAAATCTAAAATCCTTCCATTTAGATAACGCATTGATTATCAATAACCTGTAAAACGAATTTCAAACCCATTGACTTTGGCGTTCAAACCCATTGACTTTGATGCCCAATCCCATTGAGTTTGCCGTTCAAACTCAATGCTATTGAAAAGTTCATGTTATGCGCTTGATTTAACGCCCTCAAACTCATCATCAATTCAGGATGGCAAGGACTACCGCCAACGACTTGGCACGATATTTGCCTTTTACCACATATTATAAATGAGTAATATAAATTGTAGCGGTGCAAAGACCTTCATGTCAATAAAAAGTAGTAACTTTGCACACCGATAACGAAAAGACAAATATGAGTAAAAAGAACAATCCATCTATACAGATGATTGCCGATTTCGAAGGAGACATCTCTTTCATGTAGAAACAGAAGGCGACGTGCCTATCTTAGCAACACGCAACATGGTGATGTTCCCCGGCGTGCTCTGCCCCATTCTCATTGGTCGCGAAAACAGCCTGAAGCTGATTGAAAAAGCCAAGAAAGCCCCCAATACCATATTCGCCATATTCTGCCAAAAAGATGCAGATGTGGAAGAACCGCATCAGAAAGACTTGTACGCTTACGGTGTATACGCCCGACTGGTGCGCGTGCTGGAAATGCCGGGACATGGACAGAACGTCACGGCCATCATTCAGGCGATGGGACGCTGTAAGTTGGAAAAGGTCACCAAGACCAAACCTTTCTTGCAGGGATTAACAACCACTGCCCCTGAGGTATTGCCCGAACCGAACGATGAGGAATACCAGACGGCCGCTGAGGACTTTCGCAAGCAAACCATCGAGTACATCAAAGAGAACGATGATATCGCCGACGAGGCACAGTTTGCCTTGAACAACATCCAGAACAACATTCTGAGCATCAACTACATGTGCACCAACCTGCCCTTCACCAACGAGGACAAGATGAGCATGTTGGAGGCCAACTCGATGAACGAGCGCATCATGATTTCGCTGAAAGTGCTGAACAAGGAGATGCAGCTGCTTGAACTGAAGAAACAAATTCGCACGAAGACGCGCGAGGACTTAGATGAACAGCAGCGCGAATACTTCCTGCAACAGCAAATCAAGAACATCAAAGAGGAACTGGGCAACGGCGAGGGTTCACCCGAACGCCGTGATTTGGAAGCGAAAGCCAAGAAGAAAAAATGGACGACCGAGGTGCGGGACACCTTTTACAAAGAGCTGGAGAAGCTGGAGATGTACAATCCACAAAGTCCGGAGTACAGCGTACAGCTGAATTACCTGCAAACCATGGTCAACCTACCCTGGGGAGAATACACGGCCGACAATCTCAACCTGAAGCGTGCGCAGCGCACTTTGGACCGTGACCACTATGGCATGGAAAAAGTGAAGGAGCGTATTTTAGAATACATGGCCGTGCTGCAATTGCGTGGTAACCTCAAGTCGCCCATCCTGTGTCTGTACGGACCGCCGGGCGTGGGAAAGACCAGTCTGGGAAAGAGCATCGCCTCGGCCATGAAACGCAAGTATGTACGCATCTCGTTAGGAGGCGTTCACGACGAATCGGAGATACGCGGACACCGCCGAACGTATATCGGTGCCATGCCCGGCCGTATCATCAAGAGCTTGCAGAAGGCGGGTTCTTCCAACCCTGTGTTCATCCTTGATGAGATTGACAAGGTGACGCAGAACACCATCAACGGCGACCCATCCTCGGCACTGCTCGAGGTTTTGGATCCCGAACAGAACAACGCCTTCCACGACAACTACTTGGACGTGGACTATGACCTGTCGCATGTGATGTTCATTGCAACGGCCAACGACCTCAACACTATTCCCCGTCCATTGTTGGACCGCATGGAGATTATCGAGGTGAGCGGCTACATCACGGAAGAAAAGATTGAGATTGCCAAGCGACATCTGGTGCCAAGGGAGCTCAAGAACACCGGACTGGATGGCAACGAACCCAAAATCAAGTTCAACAAGGCATCATTGGAGAAGATTATCGAGCAATATACCCGCGAAAGTGGCGTGCGACAGTTGGAGAAGCAAGTGAACAAGGCTCTGCGGAAGATGGCGTTCAACAAGGCCATGGACGGTGAGCTGGCCTACACGGACATTACGCCAGAGAAGTTAGAATCGCTGCTTGGCAAGCCGCCTTTCTATCGCGACATTTATCAGGGCAACGACTATGCCGGCGTGGTGACAGGCTTGGCATGGACCAGTGTGGGCGGAGAGATTCTCTTCATCGAAACCTCGCTGAGCAAAGGAAAGCCCGGCAAGCTGACATTGACAGGCAACCTGGGCGACGTGATGAAAGAGTCGGCCGTGATTGCACTTGAATACGTCAAGGCGCATGTAGATGCCCTGGGCATCGACTACCGACTGTTTGAACAGTGGAACATACACATCCACGTACCGGAAGGAGCCACACCGAAGGACGGTCCGTCGGCTGGCATCACCATCGCCACATCCATTGCCTCGGCGCTCACACAGCGCAAGGTGCGCAAAAACACGGCCATGACGGGTGAAATCACCCTCCGTGGCAAGGTTCTGCCTGTGGGTGGCATCAAGGAGAAGATACTGGCGGCCAAGCGCGCAGGCATCACCGACATCGTGATGTGCAAGGAGAATAAGAAGGATATTGACGAGATTCCGGAGAAATACCGCAAAGGTGTAGAATTTCACTATGTGGAAAACGTGCAGCAGGTATGGGACTTTACCCTGACCAACGAGCGCGTGGAGCATCCTGTGGACCTGACCATCCAGGAACTTTCCGACAAGACCGCCAGCGATCCGCACACCGTTCTGCTGTAAAGAGAGGGTAACATGACATTTGAACTGCAACATACAGACCCATCATCGGACGCACGAGCAGGCCTGATTACCACGGCGCACGGGCAGATTAAGACACCTATCTTCATGCCAGTGGGTACGGCCGGAACGGTAAAAGCCGTGCACTTCAGAGAACTGAAAGAGCAAATCAACGCGCAAATCATCCTGGGCAACACGTATCACCTGTACCTTCGCCCGGGACTGGACATTCTGAAGGCCGCAGGAGGACTGCACAAGTTCAATGGCTGGGATCGCCCCATCCTGACCGACTCGGGAGGATTTCAAGTGTTCTCGCTCACCGGTATCCGCAAACTCCGGGAGGAAGGTTGCGAATTTAGGTCGCACATTGACGGCTCAAAGCATTTCTTCTCGCCCGAAAGCGTGATGGACACCGAGCGCATCATCGGTGCCGACATCATGATGGCGTTTGATGAATGCCCGCCTGGTGACTGTGACTACCAATACGCCAAGACAAGTCTGGCCATGACACACCGCTGGCTGGACCGCTGCATCAAGCGGTTCAACGAGACCCAACCGCTGTATGGTTACGACCAATGTTTGTTTCCCATCGTACAGGGAGCGGCGTACAAGGATCTCAGGGAGGAGTCGGCAAAATACATTGCAGACAAAGGAGCAGACGGCAATGCCATCGGTGGTCTGGCCGTAGGCGAACCCACGGAGGTGATGTACGAGATGATTGAGGTAGTGAACGCCATTCTGCCCAAAGACAAGCCACGCTACCTCATGGGCGTGGGCACGCCACAGAACATTCTTGAAGGAATCGAGCGGGGCGTTGACATGTTCGACTGCGTAATGCCTACCCGCAACGGACGCAACGCCATGCTGTTTACCTACGAGGGCACCATGAACATGCGCAACAAGAAATGGGAAAACGATTTCACCCCCATTGATCCCAACGGATGCGACACCGACCAGCTTTGTACCAAGGCCTACCTGCACCATTTGTTCAAGGCAAAGGAGTATTTGGCACTGCAGATAGCGTCCATTCACAATCTGGCCTTCTATCTTAGGTTGGTGACCGATGCGCGGCAGCACATCCAGCAAGGCGATTTCAGCACATGGAAGCGGGGCATCATCGAGCAGTTAGGACGAAGAATTTAAGACGAGATGAAGAGTTTCAAGACCCGCAGACGACACCGACGACTGCTCAAGGCAGGCAGATGGATGAGACGGCACTTTGCATGGCTCACCCCATGGATGGCATGGCTGGGCAGAAAACTGAGTTTCTTGCGCATTCTGAATCCAAACAAGTACATCCGAAGGATAGACTGGTACATCATCAGGAAATTCATTGGAACGTACATCTACTCTATCGCGCTGATTATCGCCATCGCCATTGTGTTCGACTTCAATGAGAACTTGTCAAAGTTTACCGAATACCATGCGCCGGCAAGAGCCATCATCTTCGACTATTATGCCAACTTCATCCCGTACTACTCCAACCTGTTCAGTCCGCTGTTCGTGTTCATTGCGGTGATCTTCTTCACCTCCAAACTGGCTGGCAACTCAGAGATTATTGCCATGTTGGCATCGGGCATCTCGTTCAAGCGACTGATGCGGCCCTACATGCTCTCGTGCGTGCTCATCGCATCACTGTCTTATTACCTCAGTGCTTATGTCATTCCGCACGGCACCGTGATACGGCAGAACTTTGAGAGCCTGTACCGAAACAGCAAGAAACGAACAGCTGCCGACAATGTTCAGCTGCAAGTGGGCAAAGGGGTCATTGCCTACATTCAGCACTACGACAACAAGACCAAGCGCGGATATGGCTTCTCGTTGGACAAATTTGAGAACAAGAAGCTGGTGAGCCACATGACGGCGATGGAAATTCAGTACGACACCATTGCCGATTCGAAGTATCACTGGAACGTAACCGGATGGAAAATCAGACAACTAAAGGGTCTTCGCGAACACATCACCAGTGGAGCCGACCTTGACACCCTCATCCAGATGGAGCCAACTGACCTGGTGTACTCCAAGGGACAGCAAGAAACGTTTACCAGTCCGGAACTGAAAGATTACATTACCAAACAGGTGGACCGCGGATCGAGCAACGTGGTACAATACCAAGTGGAGTACCACAAGCGCATCGCCTCGTCGTTCGCGTCGTTCATCCTCACCATCATCGGTTTCTCACTGTCGTCCAGGAAGCGAAAAGGAGGCATGGGACTATACCTCGGTTTGGGGCTGGCACTGAGCTCTTTGTACATCATGCTGCAAACCGTTTCGGCCACCTTCGCCATCAATGCCAACGCACCACCCATCTTGGCTGCGTGGATACCGAACATTATTTTTGCTATGGTGGCCTACTTCTGTTATCGCAAGGCACCGAATTGATGAGGGTAAAAGTGAGTGATCGATAACACGACATGAGCCCTTGGCACGGCGAATCTACACAAAGAAATGAACCGTCTTGCATTCACCAAGAATCATGTGAATGGCAAAGGACAAATTGAAAATCAGAAAAAATGAAGTTTGAAGAATTAGAATTAAACAATAATGTATTAGACGCATTATACGACATGCGCTTTGACACTTGCACACCCGTACAAGAAAAGTGTATCCCCGAAATACTTAAAGGACGTGACGTGTTGGGTGTGGCACAGACTGGAACCGGAAAGACGGCAGCTTACCTGCTGCCCATCATGAGCAAGATAGACAGTGGCAACTACCCGGAAGACGCCATCAACTGCCTTATCATGTCGCCAACGCGCGAACTTGCCCAGCAAATAGACCAGGCCATGCAGGGCTTTGGCTATTATCTGCAAGGCGTAAGCAGCGTGGCCGTGTATGGCGGGAACGATGGAAACCGGTACGACCAGGAGCTGAAAAGCCTCCGCATGGGTGCCGACGTGGTGATTGCAACGCCGGGTCGCTTCATCAGTCACATGAGTCTGGGCAACGTAGACCTGAGTAAGGTGAGCTTTTTTGTATTGGATGAGGCCGACCGCATGCTGGACATGGGCTTTTCGGAAGACATCATGACCATTGCCAAGGGCTTGCCGAAGACATGCCAGACCATTATGTTCTCGGCAACAATGCCTGACAAGATTAACGAACTGGCAAGAACATTGCTTAAAAATCCCGTTGAGGTGAAACTGGCTGTGAGCAAACCGGCCGAGAAAATTAAACAGACTGCCTATGTATGTCATGAGACTCAGAAATTGGGCATCATCAAGAATATCTTCAAACAAGGTGACTTGAAGCGCGTCATCATCTTCTGTGGAGCCAAACAAAAGGTGAAACAAGTGAGCCAAGCGTTGCAGCGCATGAAAATCAATTGTAGCGAGATGCACTCCGACTTGGACCAGGCTCAGCGCGACGAGGTGATGTTTCAATTTAAGAGTGGACAGATTGACGTGCTTGTAGCCACGGATATTTTGTCAAGAGGCATTGACATCGACGACATTGCCATGGTCATCAATTACGACGTGCCACACGACGCCGAGGACTATGTACACCGCATTGGCCGTACAGCCCGTGCAGACCGTGACGGAGCGGCTATCACGCTGGTTAGCAAAGACGACATCTACTACTTCCAGCAGATAGAAAAGTTCCTTGAAAAAGAGGTGGAAAAGGTTGAACTGCCTGAAGAACTGGGCGAGGCACCTGACTATACAGCCGATGGAAAGCCACAGCGCAAACGCTCTTCTGCCAAATCAGTTCGCCGGAAAAACCGTGACCAAACGGCACACAAGCGCAAGCCGCGTCGGAATAAAAACGAGCAGCGCCCCAAAGAGGTGGATGCCAAAAGTGAGCAAACAAACGAAAAGAAAGCGCAAGAACGCAGTAAGACAGCGGATAAGCAGCCTGCAAAGAATCGCCAAAAGAGTAACAAACGCAACAACAATAGTCGTAAACAGCAAAACAATACGGACGGAGCTGGAACGCAACGTAACAAGCAACGCAATGACAAACGACAAGCGATGGACAACAAAACTGGAGACAAACAGGTGCAACCTCAAGCCAATACGAAGAATAAGCGTCGCAGAAAACCCAACAACAACCGTAATAAGCAACGCGAAGACCCACACAATGGCAGAAGAAAGTTTGAACCTGCAAAGACCGAGGCCAAACCAGAGAGTGGCATTTCAGCCATCATCAAGAAACCACTAAAATGGCTCAAGTCGCTCGGAAAGAAATAAACCAATGGGTGACACCCAAGAGATTCCATCCCTCAAACCGTCTATTGTGACGATGAACAGAGGATGATGAAGATGAGAGGAGAATGTATCAAGCTGACATTCTCCTCTCATTGTTTATCATCGTTGATGGAAAAGGACTTGTTAGCTACCTTGTATTCACCGCATATTCCGTGTTATCGGAAACGTTTTGTTCAACTTTCTCGGTTGGTCATCAAGTGAATGAGATAACAACCAGTCGTAAGTTTGCTGCTTATAGAATAGTCGAACAGGACGACCATGGTTCCATCCTTTCACCCAATCGAAACTCAGCAACTTGTCCTTCCCTAACTTATGTAGACTGTTAACCACTCGTTTAGATTCACTGATTCTCACATCTCGGTCGGCAGTGCCATGCACAATCCACAGTGGGAGTTCGCCCAATCCAGACAAATTAGCCAAGGTAGTCCCTCCACAAAGTGCCAGAGCAGCTGCGATTTTATTTGGGTACGTACCCACAAAATCCATCGTTCCATAGCCGCCGAGACTCATTCCAAGCACATACACACGGTTGGAATCTACGGGATGGTTTTCTACCATCCACTCTAACAGCTTATTTAGTTTCTTTGGATTCCACGCTCCACCTGAATTTTGTGGGGCCACAACCATCGCTGGCACTGACGTACCACGTTGAATGGCGTCGAGCACACCATACCGACGCACGCGGTTCATGTTGTTACCACATAGACTAGCACCATGAAGAAATATAACCAACGGCACGGGTGCGCTCTCTTTAGAATAATTCTCAGGGGTGTATACCCAAAAGTTATAGCTGTCGGCAACGACATTTCGTTGAGCCTTCAACTCCCCACCATCCCTTAACACTAACGCATTAAGATGAAGAGAGCTGAAGAACAGGAGGAACAGAAAAAAATATTTTTGCATGTTTAGTTTAGATATTGATATTGACTTTGAAAGGAACATATAGAAATCTTCATCAGCAAAAATAGTAAAAAGTTGATGAACATACTGTCGCTACCGTGTTGTAAAATCACAAAGAGCGTTAATTATCGTACACGACATACCAGGTGATTCATATTCGCCAATCTGACGTACAACTGGAAATCCTGCTAACAAGCATATCTCAAGCCGACGTGCGTAATTTAGATTCACCCCAAGCATCTCCCTTCTATTCTTGCACTTCCAAAGCTCAATAACTAGAAATCGGCTGTATGATCCTAAATCCATACAGCCGATTCTCTTTGATTATTTGCTATTTGGCCTGTTGCCAAAACAACATTTAAACTAATGTATTATCTGATTCGGTCAGCAGACCTCACCAATTTTTCATCGTGGATGATACCTCGGCGCGCCAAAATTAATGCGATGATGGCAACCAAAGGTAAACATGCTGCAAACTGAAGATGGAAGGTATATTCATGACCAAAACCATTCAGCAGAGCGAATGCATAATAAACATACCATGCCAGACAGAAAACAATGCTCCATGCGCAAAGTTTAGCCTGCAAAGGTCGCTTGCGGTATAAAAAAATAGCGCAGGCTTCCAAAGGGATAGTCACCACCAACAGGGCGAAAAGAGGCCAGTTGCTAAAATTGATTCCACGATCGGGCACTACTGTCCCAAGGTTATAAATTAAGGTTGACAGCCCCATCCCCTGCGGTTCTAACATGGCGACAGGCATGCACAGACACGCCACCGTCACTATCAAAGACAAGAGCAGGTACAGCGTTTGCTTTCGTTGAATCATGCCTGACTATCGTTATTATCCAAAGAAGGGTCACGGTAATAAACATTACCTTCTATAAATTCCTGTGTTGCCAGCAAAGTAGGTTTGGGCAACTTCTCGTAATAACGCGAAATTTCTATTTGTTCACGATTCTCAAACACCTCTTCCAAAGAGTCGTTGTAAGAAGCGAACTCTGTCAATTTTTTATTCAAATCCTGTTTAATCTCTGCTGCAATCTGATTAGAACGCTTCGCAATGATTGCCACACTTTCATAGATGTTTCCCGTTTCTTCACACAAATCCATGATGTTGCGTGTTGTCGTGTTGACGGGTGCATTTGACTTTTTGTAATCCATTTTTTATAAATCCTTATCTGTTGGGCATTGTCATCTTACCTGACAATGACTTATTCAAAATATATAGTTGATGATTTCACTCTCGTTGTATTGCCAGTATAAGAGGCAGTATCTCCTTTAATTTCTACGAGTTAGACTCTCCAGTCTTCGTAACCTCCTTGCATTTCTTGATAAACTTCTCAGCCAGGGGGCGTTGCTTCGAATCGGGATACTCGTTGATAAATCCATAACACTCATCTTCTGCATCCTGGTAGCGTTCCAACCGCTTCTCCTCGACACTCTGTTCAGCCAACTCAAACTTGCTCTTCATCACCAACACGGCAAATTTCTCACGCAGGGATGAATAGGGATAATCCTTCAATGCATTTTCTGCCGTAATGATGCAAGCTTCGTAATTGTTGCCGCCGCTGGTGCAGTTGCCGAAATAAGGGCCAAGGTCATAATACAACTGTGCCGAATACAACTCTTTCTTCACCAACTTGTCTTGCAACTCAAAGAGCCTGTTTTGCGCACTATTTTTCAGTTTGGCGTCTGGAAAAAGATCCAAAAACTCCTGGAAAGAGGCGATGGCCGAAACTGTTTGCGACTGATCCAAACGTGGCTCCGGCGTACTCATGTATAGACTTTCGCCCACATAGTAGCTCGCCAACTCAGCGTATTTCCCCTTCGGATAACTTTGAATATATCGCTTAAACGCTTGGGCAGCACTCTCATAGTCACCACTTTTGTACTGAGCCATGGCCAACATGTAAAGGCTTTCCTGCGCATTCTCGGTACCTTTCTGAACAACAATCAAATCGTTGAGCAAGGTAATGGCTCGAGTATACTTACCTTTAAAAAAGCACTCCTTCGCATATTCATAGCGGTAGTTGTTGTCGGTCGACTTGTAAACCGCATTGAACTCATTGGCACAACTGCTGAACAACAATGCGACGCATATAGTGGAAATGAAAAACAGTTTCTTCATTGACATGATCTTTGGTGTGCAAAAGTACATATAATCCATCGATTTACAAAGTAAAGAGAATGCTTTTTCGCAAATAATTAACCTTTATAACGGATATTTTTGTACTTTTGCATGTCTGCGCAACCATTTGCATGCTTAGAGGCAATCCTTCAACACATTCAGGATGAATTTCAAACTCACGTCAAAATACAAACCCACGGGCGACCAACCTGAAGCCATTCAGCAACTCACCGATGGCATTCATCGGGGTGATTCGGCTCAGGTGTTGCTCGGTGTGACCGGATCGGGCAAGACCTTCACGGTGGCCAACGTCATCAACAACGTACAAAAGCCAACGCTGATTTTAAGTCACAACAAGACGCTGGCAGCCCAACTCTACGAAGAGATGAAGGGCTTTTTCCCAGAGAACGCAGTAGAGTATTATGTATCTTATTATGACTATTATCAACCCGAGGCTTATCTTCCTACGACCGACCTGTATATTGAGAAAGACCTGGCCATCAACGACGAGATAGATCGCCTACGACTAAGTGCGGTAAGTGCTTTGTTGTCAGGAAGAAAAGACGTTATCGTCGTGTCTTCCGTTTCGTGCATTTACGGCATGGGAGGTCCCTCGGCCATGACTAATAGCATCATTACGGTGAAGAAAGGCGAGCGATTAGATCGTAATGATTTTTTACGGAAGTTGGTGGAAGCGCTGTATGTCCGCAATGACATCGACCTGCAACGTGGCAATTTTCGCGTCAAGGGCGACACGGTAGACATTGCGATGGCCTACTCTAACAACATTCTTCGCATCACCTGGTGGGACGAAGAGATTGACAGCATCGAGGAAGTGGACAGCGTGACCTTCCACCGATTGGAAGAATTTGAGGAATATCACATTTACCCCGCTAATCTCTTCGTTACGACCAAAGAACAGACCGAGCATGCCATCCGCGCCATTCAGGACGACTTGGTGAAGCAAATTGACTACTTCAACGACCTGGGTGACACCATCAAAGCACAACGCATCAAGGAACGTGTGGAATACGACATGGAGATGATCAAGGAACTGGGCCACTGCAGCGGCATTGAGAACTATTCGCGCTACTTTGACGGACGTGAAGCCGGACAGCGGCCTTATTGCCTTTTAGACTTCTTTCCAAAAGATTTTCTACTCGTTGTCGACGAGAGTCATGTCAGTGTGCCGCAAATCAGTGCCATGTACGGTGGCGACAGGGCCCGCAAGCAGAATCTCGTGGAGTACGGATTCCGCCTGCCAGCGGCGTTTGACAATCGCCCACTGCGCTTTGAAGAGTTCCACGACATGCTCCACCAAACCATCTATGTATCGGCGACCCCAGCCGACTATGAGTTGCAAGAGGCCGAAGGGGTCGTGGTGGAACAAATCATTCGTCCTACGGGACTGCTCGATCCGGAAATCGATGTGCGTCCCAGCGAAAACCAAATTGACGACCTTTTGGATGAAATCCTACAACGCACCGAGCGCGAAGAACGTGTCCTGGTCACCACACTGACCAAACGTATGGCCGAGGAGCTGACCGAATACCTGCTGAACCATGACGTGCGCGCCAACTACATCCACAGCGACGTGGCCACACTCGACCGCGTCAAAATCATGACCGACCTGCGTGCTGGCGTTTTTGACGTTTTGGTTGGGGTCAACTTGCTGCGCGAGGGCCTGGACTTACCAGAGGTTTCGCTCGTGGCCATCCTTGATGCTGACAAGGAAGGTTTTTTGCGAAGTCACCGCAGTTTGACACAGACGGCAGGACGCGCCGCACGCAATGTCAACGGAAAGGTAATCATGTATGCCGACACCATCACCGAAAGCATGCAGCGCACCATCGACGAAACCACTCGCCGCCGCTCCATTCAGCTGAAATACAATGAGGAGCACCACATCACGCCACAGCAGATTATCAAAGAAATCAAGAACGCATTGCCCACTTCGAAAGAGAATGAGAAAGATTGGCGCTACCCCACCCTTGCCGCCCAACAGGCATATATGGAGGCAGAGAGTGGCGCTTTTGCAGCCGACCCGATTGTATTGCGAATGACACGCGAACAACTTGAGAAGAGCATTGCCAACACCACTGCCTTGATGAAACAAGCAGCCAAAGACTTGGACTTCCTGCAAGCCGCCCAGTACAGAGATGAAATCGTGAGGTTGCAGGCAATGTTGGAACAAAAATGACTTCACCCTTCAATGTTCAAGATGTGCATGAGGGGAACTGA
>URFI01000008.1 GCA_900547085.1 uncultured Prevotella sp. | reverse complement strand
CCGCCATCTCGACATCATATATCTTCTTCCACGAATTAGTCTTTGCCAAGGGGAAGCTGTAGCCTAAAATCATGAACGCCATGTCTGACAATAAATCTTTTGGAGCATTCTTGTCATACAGCGTTTCGAACTCTTTTTGCGTAATTTCTTGGCCGGGGAAACGTTCTTTCAGCTTCTTGTCAAACACCTTGGTATAGTGTTTCACCATCTTGGCAGCCAAGATTCCGGCGTAACGTGAAGCCAATGGCGATTCGTACACAATGGTGTCACGATAGTAGTGGTACTCCTGTACGTTTGCAGGCGGTGCCACTTCTACCATCTCATCGCCTTGGAAGCGAAAGAAACGCTTACCGTCTGAAATGTAGTCGGCATACTTTTCTCGTAGTCTGAAGTATTCACGATCGCCCTGGTTCATGGTGGAAGTCATGGCAGTCTTGGTTCCGTCTTTGTCAATCCCGCCAAGGAAATTCCATCCATGCACATCATCAACCAGTCCGTTGCCGTCATCATCCTTTCCATTCAGTTTTTCTTTTTTGTTCTGCCAAAGCATGGTTTGGTAATCCTCGTGCATCAAATCAATGCCCGACCCGATGAGTGCTACCGTGATGGGTTTGGCTTTTCGGCCTTGAAGCAAACGATAAGCCTCGTTCACTCCAATACCATAAACCTTATCTTGGGTAGGAGAGAGATTGTACCAATCCAACTCTTTCTGAGGTAACTCCTGTGAATGAATTTTGACAATGCTTACCGGTTGAAACAAGAGGCATAAGGCCAGTAAACCGATATGATAGAACTTAAAATTTTTCATAATTGATGTTGATGAATGATATATCGTGAGTTTAATTCGTTAAATGTGATTCTCGTACAACGAAGTGTGAGGAACTACTGTGCGGTTGCCATGTCGCCAATGCGCTGAAGGTCAACTTTGAAGTTGTTTTTAAAGTAGTTAATCACCACTTCGTACTTTTGTTTAACCTTTTGATGAGACAACAGTCCATCGGCTGTTTGCAACTCGCTGGCAGGCGTAGATACGATTGTTTGCAAATAGTCGTACCAATCTTCGCGCACACTGTTTTTATGTCGGTCGTCTATAAAACCCGCATCCAGACTTCCATCCACATCTGTACCGTAGGTAGATATGGCAGCAAACGCCTCTGGAATGGCTTCGCGGAGGGCGCCTTTGTTGATGGTAGGATAGATACGGCGCAACAACAATTTGCAAAGGTCGATGCGAAATGCGTCTTTCTCTTGTCGTGTCATCTTCTCAATAGCACTATTTCCATGATTCACGGCAAAGAATTCGTATCCTTCAAACGCATTGACAGGCTCGTAATCGTCATGAGTTGGTTCTGTTGTATATCCACCTTCTAAATAATACAGCTCGCTGCAAAGCAGAATACGCAGCGGTAAATGTTTCTTCAAAAAGCTGCTTGGAAAGAGGTTCAAGAACTCCGTTTGCAACATTTTTACTTGCTCTCCCACATATTTCTCGTCAGGTAGCTCGTATAAATACCCTTCATCAGCCATTCGTTCTTTGGTCCATAGATAGTTTCTCGTCACGCCCCAATCGAATTCCGAGGGTTGGTATTTATAAAGAACCAATGTGCCTGTTTGCTCAAAGATACGCTGAATGGCAGCATCGTATGGATGGTTGCCTTGCGGTAGGCGATGAGATTCGAAAGCGTCTTTCTGCTCTTGAATAGACGAAATGGGGTCTTCATTGCCACAGCTGATGAGGAGAAAAGCTGTTAGTATGTATAAAAAATAATGTTTCATCTTGTCAATTGTTTATCAATTAATCCAATTCCGGATTGCGTTGTCTTACTTCTAATGGAATGGGCAATACATATTTGCTGCTGTTTTGTTCCAGCTTGTAAGTTGTGGTTTGTCCACTCACGATGGAAAACTTGTGTTCGATGGCTGGCATTCCTTGTCGTTTTAAGTCAAACCAACGATGATCTTCAAAGCAGAGTTCACGTCTGCGTTCTTGCAGACAGAAGTCAATGAGCTTGTTAGCATCTGTGATGTTGATGGGTTGATAGGTACCCGTGAAGCGAGATGCGCGTAAAGTGTTCAGGTCACTTAATGCGGCTTGTCTTAGTTTCTCATCCTTATTTTGTAAATACAATCGTGCGTTTGCTTCTGCTCGGTTAAGATATGCCTCGGCAACGCGCATTCCCTTGGTGGGATTTTGCGGCACTTTGTCGCTTTTACGTCCTACCAAGAGATGTTTCTCTGGCATGAAACCATTCATGGTAAGATAACTGTAGAAGTAAGCTTCACGCCGGATGTCATCGGGTTCGTAAAGCGATTCCAAGGTTTTGCTAACCGTAAAAGCGGGCAATTTGCCGAAGTCGATGTGCGGATTGATACCTACAAAGAACGCATCATATTCGCCATTGATAGAATATCCCCATATCAATTCAGGACTGTCGCTGTTGTACACTCCCCCTTTTGCCATGTCGTACAACACAATACCTTGCCAATCATCGTATGTATAGTATTTGCTTAGCTGCCTTAGTGTTGGTTTTTGGGCGATGACGGCATTGCTGTAGCGTGCCGACTCAGCCCATTTTCCCTCGTATAAGTATAGGCGTGAGAGCAAAAGGTCTACAAATAAAGGTGATACGGTGTAGACGCTGGCTTTATACTCACCGCAATTCTGCCACAGTTTTTGAGAGGTTAACAGGTCTTTTTCTATTTGTTGATAAACCTCTGCCACGGTGTTACGCTTAGGAAACTCATCTTTTACTGTCGATTTCAGTATTAATGGAACACCCAAAGCGTCATTCAATGCTGGGTTAGCTGTATTGTAAGCAGGTGCAAAAGTGTTGACAAGCAAGAAATAATAATACGAGCGAAGTGCCAAGGCCTCTGCCTCTATCTTTTGTTTAGCTAAGCCCGAGCCTGATACTTTTGGCAACTGATCAATCACAACGTTGCAACCATTGATCCAATGATACAACTGTTGCCACGAATTGCTCCAGGGAATGTTGTTCTTTTGCATTTGCTCAAACATGTCATTAGCCCAGGTAAATACGGCTGCTCCTGCACGAAGAGCATCTTCCTGATTGGTGGCATCCGAATAATTGCTTTCAACATCGTCTGTCAACAGTTCCAGATATGAAAAAATTGGAGTGTGCGAAGCGTATCCATCGCCTAACAATAACTCTTCCAAGTCGGATGTTGTACTGGGTCGCACCTCGTCTTGACTGCTTTCAGACAAGAAGTCATTACAACTCGAAAGAAGCAATGCGATGCATGAAATGTATAGATAAATATGCTTTTTCATAAAACTATGTGTCTGATTTATTAAATTCCAATATTCAAAGTCACGCTATAAGTTGGCATAATGGGCTGTGCGCCAGTCGCCACTTCGGGGTCGATACCCTTGTAATCTTTGCTCACCACGATGAACGGATTGCTCACAGAACCGCTTATTGACAGATTATTGAGCGACATTCGTTGTATCAATTTCGTAGGAACTGTGTACGATAGCGAAATGTTGTTGCAGCGCATGAACGATGCGTTGACTACTCTTGCTGTAGAATAGTTGTACAAACGATGCGCATATTCGTTCGACCCATTCGGCAAGTATACCATGGGAATGTTATGATTAGGAATGGAAGGTATCTGCGTATGCTGCTCATCACCAGGTTTTTGCCAACGGTTCACCATTTCTTTAGACAGATTGCTGTAGGCCGATGGCGTGCTGTTGTTGAGATAATCTTCGCTGAACAAATCGGTTAAGAAGCGTTTTCCGCCCAACGCAATCGAAAAAGAAGAGGACAGAGTGATTGATTTCCAACGCAATACGGTAGACAAACCGCCCGAAATATCGGGTTCTGTAGTACCTGCATACTTCATGTAAGAGGTCGCATCCAATTTGTCAGCACCCTCTTCGATGGTTGGAATGCGGAAAAGTGGATAACCACCATGCGCATCTAAGCCTGCGAAATCCCAAGCCCAGAAAGCACCAACCGGATAACCTTCTTTGTGAATGGAACCACCTGAGGCAGCGCGCCAGTTCTGATTTTCGGCCATGGTCGACTTGATTTCATTGAAGTTTTTCGCCGTGTTAACCGAGATGTTCCAAACCCAGTCTTTGGTTCTGATGGGCGTAAAGGTAGCCGTAAACTCAAATCCATAGTTATTCATGTCGCCTCCATTGATAGGCATGAACATCACGCCATATTCGTATGGTACGGCTTTCGAAACGATAAGGTCGGTTGTATGCTTGGAATAATACTCGGCACTGAAAGCAATTCGGTTTTTCCACACGCCAAAGTCTACCCCCAGGTTAATGCTCTTGGTTTTTTCCCAACGCAAATTATCATAAGGCAACGATTTTATTTTCAGGATGTAACGGCCTGTTCGAAGATCAATGAAGTCGCGCCCACGTCCTAATTCTGCAATCAAATCGGGCCCATAGTTGCTTGCTACATTGCCTTGCCACCCGTACGAAGCGCGGAAATTAAAGTCGCTAATCCAACGAATGTCTTTTATCCATGGCTCGTTGATGATGTTCCAGCGGGCACCAGCCGACCACACAGGCAAGAAACGGTTACGCTCATCTTGCCCGAAGCGGTTAGATGCGTCGGAACGAATGCTTGCCGAAAAGATGTAACGCTCATCAAAACTATACATACCCGTGGCAAACATACCCACCGTATTTATCTTACGATCGATGATAGCGTTATTGAATTGATGGTAAAGATCGTTCTCTATCCAGCGTGAGGCATCTAGTGGGTCGATAACCTGACGTGGAGGAAAAATGATAGATTTGCCCCGGTTGGGGAAGTAACCATACAACGTGGTGTTGTAGCCGTCGTACTTATTGCTTCTAATCTCGCTTCCTGCCATCAAACTCATGCGATGCACGTCACCGAAAATCTTGTTGTACGACAGTGTACCGCGTAAGGTATAATTGGTGTTGCGATTCTCGGTAGTGTTGAGTTCGCCACCATGAGGCAAGCGAGATTTTTTATATTCCAGTTCGCCAGGCTCATACAGCCCAAACTCGTAACCACGAAGATTGGAAATAAAGAAACTCTGTTCGTCGGCAAACGATGATCCTACCACGTTGGAAAGATTATAGCCAAACAAGCCTTCAAACTGCAATCCCTGTAAGATGGTCCACCGTAAATTGGCAGATAATGCTACAGAATTTGTCGTATTGGTGTTACCCGTACAATCCATCTCGTGCAAAATGTTGTACATGCGTCGGTTGGCGTCCTGAGATTTCGCATAATAAAACAAACTTCCGTCTTCGTTATAGGCTGGTATGGCACGATTGATGGTAGACGCATATTGGTAAGGATCTACCCTGAAAAAGCCGTTCGTCTTGTTGGAAGCGGCGTTCAGACGCACGCCCAAGTTGATTTTATCGCTCAAACGGGTGTCGATACTCACCGATGCACTGTAATTCTTCGCATCGTTACCAACTGAAATGCCGTTGGTGAACGAACTGTTGATAGACGCATAATACTTAAAACGGTCGGTACCACCACTCAGACTAACGCTGTGATTGTGACTTACTGAGTGACGAAATAACTCCTTAAACCAGTCGGTGTTATTCATGCGAACCTTCTCAACTTCTTGTTGAAACTGTGCGTACGATATCTCTTTGCGCAAATATTGCCCCAGCAATCCCTCGTAACCGATGCGCTCCAACGGTCGGTTGGCTTCGCTCACCAGTCCTCTTCTATAAATTTCTTCCGACACATCTACACGCTCAGAAGAGTTCATCAAGTTCATCTGACTATAATAGATGCGCGGCGCAACGGTCATGCCGCCGCTATAATTGACTGATACTCGGCCGGCTTTACCTTGTTTGGTGGTGATGATAATGACGCCGTTGGCTGCTTTCACCCCATACATCACAGTTGCCGCCGCATCTTTCAGCACCGATATGGTCATGATGTCGTTGGGACTCAGCCAAGAAATAGAATTACCCACAAAATTCTTGATCATGTCAAAATTGTCTTGCGAGATGCTTCCTAAGGCATCTAAGTCGCGCGGCTTGAAAGGCAACGGATCTTCCTGTATGATGCCATCCACCACCCAAACAGGCTCTTGGTTGCCCAACAAGGTGGAGGTACCACGCACGCGCACTTTCTGAGCCGTACCAACTAATCCGCTGGTGTTTAACACACTGGTTCCCACAAGTTTGCCTTGTAGCATCTGCTCAATGCTTTGATGCCCATCGTAAAACAAATCTTCGCTTTTAACGGTATTGGCAGAGCCAATCATCTCATTCTTTCTAATGCGTTGATAGCCCGTCACCACCACCTCATCTATAAGCTCTACCCCGTCTTCCATCAACACTTTCATTTCCTTCTCACCCTTCCATGGAAGCAATAGGGGCTTCATGCTGGCATAGGTAAACTGCAATTTTGGGGCGGCGACGTCGGTTTCCAACCTGAAACGTCCTTCCAAATCGGATTGTGTACCCTGCGAGGTTCCTTTAATAAAAATGGTTACTCCTGGCAATGGTTCTTTGTCGGTAGCCGACAACACAATGCCCTGGATAAGGTGCTTGCGTGGCCCATCGTTTGATTTTGCTTCGGTGGTGCGCAGCGAATCTGTCTGAAAATCGTTTTTCATTGAAGCCGCATACGCATCAAAGTTTACCGCAGCCATTGATCCTAATAAGCAACAAGTGATGACAATACTTTTCACAACCCATGTGAAAAGTAACTGTTTTGCCGATTGATTATTTGTCATACATCATCAAAATTTAAAGACATTATCCTTTCTTTGTCTTTGTTATACTTCATTCGAATTACCTTAAAAACAATCTGGTATGCTTAATTAAAGTGCAAGTATAGTGAAAAATATTGTAATAAGTGTGATTTTATCTTACTTTTTGCAACGTAAAACACGTTTTGTCTTTGCGTTGCACGGATGGAGGGTGGGGTAGAGCTGTCGAAAAGACGTTTCTGTTTAACCTCGTTGGCACCATTCATCCCATTTCGACAACGAGGGTAAAGTTGTGCATCACGTTGTGATTTTTTACCAATTATCGTCCTTAAAACGGTAACTGCAAACTTGCAATCTAGAAAAAAATGATAGGCAAACAGGGTGCAAATAGGCGATTGTTTGGCAAGAAAACTCGCGTTTTACACTAAAAATCTTGTTTTTTCTCCGTTAAAACCATCTTTTTGCCCGTTAATCTGCATCATATTGCAGGTCAAAGGCATGTGAATTGGCCTCTTAAAGCAATGATATTCGACCAGGAAAGATAGGAAATTCCCGCTTCTCTGATAAGTGATGCGCGTAAAGTATTGGCTATTAGCGATATGCGAAAGTCGCTTATTTTGGGCGTATTTGTGACCAACGGCGAGGTTGTTTGCAAATTCGCCAAGCATGGAGAGGTGCGTTGTCAAGAAAAATCGGAGTAAGGGAGGGATTTAGTTGACGAGTTTACGAGTTGACAAGTTGACGAGCTGTTAGTTCTTTAGTTCACAAGTTGACGAGTTCTTCAGTTTACAAGTTGACGAGTTTACGAGTTGACAAGTTGTTAGTTCTTTAGTTCACAAGTTGAAGAGTTTACGAGTTCACAAGTTGTTAGCTTCTGTGCGCATGACAGCTAATACCAAGTACACAAGTTGATAAGTTCACGAGTTGATGGGCAGTTAGCATCTTTGCTGATGTCCGCTAACTCCCATTAACTCCTGCTAACTCCCATTAACTCCTGTCAACTTCCGTTGCCTCTGAGCTATCTTTTCTTGTTCCTATTGGCGCGCTGTTGGCGGTATTTGGCCTTTTGACGGGCCGACCCACTGCCATGTGCGCCAGTGATGTATTGCTTCTTTTTGGCTTTGGTCTTTACCTTTCCATCGTCCTTTTGCTCTTTCGGTGGTTTGCGAAACACCAAGCCATTCTCTAAAATATCATCAAAATCGTTCATGTCTGTCATGTCTGGTTTTGTTAATGATGGAATAGTCGTACGCCTGTCATGGCCATGGCGATGCCATATTTATCGCAAGTTTCAATAACATGGTCGTCGCGAATGGAGCCTCCGGCTTGGGCGATGTACGCTACACCGCTCTTGTGCGCACGCTCAATGTTGTCACCGAAGGGGAAGAAGGCGTCGCTACCTAAAGCTACTTCCTTGTTTTGGGCTATCCAGGCCTTCTTTTCATCCGCGGTGAGCAGCTCTGGTTTGGTGGTGAAGAAGTGTTGCCAAGTGCCGTCTTGCAGCAAATCTTCGCATTCGTCACCAATGTACTGGTCAATGGTGTTGTCACGATCGGCACGGCGAATGTCTTCCTTGAAGGGCAAATCCATGACCTTTGGGCATTGGCGAAGCCACCATGTGTCGGCTTTTTGCCCCGCCAGACGTGTGCAATGGATGCGGCTCTGTTGTCCGGCACCGATGCCGATGGCCTGTCCGTCCTTCACATAGCATACGCTGTTGCTCTGGGTGTACTTGAGGATGATGAGGGCGATGATGAGATCGCGCTTGGCTTCATCGCTGAAATGCGTGTTTTTGGTGGGGATATGCATGAAGAGTAAATCGTCATCAAGCTTGATGTCATTGCGTCCCTGCTCGAATGTAATGCCGAAAATCTGTCGCCGTTCGATGGGTGCGGGGACGTAATTGGCATCTATCTGGATGACATTATAAGTGCCTTTGCGCTTTTGTTTTAAGATGTCGAGTGCCTCTGGCGTATAACCGGGGGCGATAACGCCATCGCTCACCTCCCGCTTAATCAATGTGGCGGTGGCAGCATCGCAGGTGTCGCTCAGTGCTACAAAGTCGCCATACGAGCACATGCGGTCGGCCCCGCGTGCCCTGGCATAGGCACATGCCAGCGGCGAAAGTTCCATCTTGACGTCGTCAACAAAGTAAATCCGCTTCAAAGTGTCGCTCAAAGGAAGTCCGATGGCGGCTCCTGCCGGCGATACATGCTTGAACGAGGCTGCCGATGGCAAGCCGGTTGCTGCTTTTAACTCTTTTACCAGCTGCCAACTATTCAGGGCATCGAGGAAATTGATGTAGCCTGGTCGGTCATTCAAGACTGTGATGGGTAACTCGCCTTCGTCCATATAAATGCGGGAAGGCTTTTGGTTGGGATTGCATCCGTACTTCAATGCTAATTCTTTCATGATGGAATGGTGTTTTATTTTGTTACAAAGTTACGAATAATTATTTTGTTTTGCTGTGTATATGTCTGTTTTTTACGCTTTTGTCCATTATCTTACTTGACGGCAAAAAAATAAAGGTTAGAATGCAATTGCATTCGTATTTTTTCAGTACTTTTGTGTCGTGTTAACAATTGATGGGTTGAAAAGCACAGGTTTCAACAGGTCAATCGGTGACAAGACATGTCAAAATAGGGATGTTCATCAGCGAATGTTAGACGATTTTAAACTCCTTCTGCAAGAAGTGGAAGGTACGATTGGTAAGAAAATCACATTATCTTCTGATTTTGAAAAGCTGGCCCAATTGTTTTCCAATCGTGGGTTAAGCATGACGGAGAGCGCGCTCAAGAGCGTGTGGAAGCATGTAAGCATGAAAGAAAAGCCGTCCAAGGCTACATTGGATGTGCTGGCTTTGTTTGCCGGATTCCAGAGTTGGGACGATTTTAAGCAGGCTTTGCATGGCGAAAACAATGGTGACTTGGAGGGCGAAGACCATCCCAAACGCCTTCGTCATGGCTGAGATTGATAGGTTGATGACAGGGAACTGCATCGTTTGCATCAGGTGGCAGATATATAAAAAGAGGTTCAATGAGTGAAATCATTAAACCTCTTTTTATATGTTCTGAAGTCTGAAAAGACTTTGTGTTACTTGTTTGTAACCGTTCTTCTTTCCTGAATGCGAGCCCTCTTACCTGTAAGGCCACGCAGATAGTACAGCTTAGCACGACGTACCTTACCGCGTTTGTTCACTTCAATAGAGTCGATGTTGGGTGACTCGATAGGGAAAATACGCTCAACGCCTACTGTGCCAGACATCTTGCGAACGGTGAAACGCTTCTTGGTGCCATGTCCTGAAATCTTGATGACAACACCACGGTAGAGCTGAATACGCTGCTTGGCTCCCTCGACGATTTTGTAAGCGACAGTAATAGTATCTCCAGCTTTGAACTCTGGAAACTCATTGCCGGTTGCAAATGCTTCTTCAGCAACTTTAATTAAATCCATTGTATTTGGTCATTAAATATTGTTTGTCGTTCCAACACAACATGGCGAGCAACTCTTCTACTGCCAGCGGTTATGCCGAAAAGCGGTGCAAAGTTACGACAAATATCCCATACTCACAAACATTATTGCTTTTTTTATCGCAGCGTAGCACAGATGTCTGTTGTTGGCACATACAGCTTTCGGAAATTTATTATTTTCATCTGCATGACGGCCTATTTCGGATGGTTTCGCCATTGTCTTCCCCTTTTCACAAAACCAGGTCTTTTACAGCCATTGGAGGCTGGCATCCCAAGGGTTGCATGGCATTGACGAAGTGGATGTATTGGTAATCTGAGAGTTGGGCCACACCGATATCCTTGGTGAGGATAGCCTGCTCGTCGAGCAGACGTTGGCGCATCGTCCCACAGAGGAGCGGACGGGTAGGGGTGAATAGTCCGTCGTCGTTTTGCAGGATGATGTTGGCATACGCGCTGTCGGTGAGGAGCCCGTTCTTGAGGATGATGACATCGTCTGCCTGGGTGCCGTGCCACAATGTGTTGATGGGTGTACGGTCGGCATACTTGTATGGATAGTCAATGTCATCGCCATTGACTACCTTTACTATCATGCGGGGTCTGAGGATATAAGGCTGAAAGTCTATTTCCCGTATTTCCGTATCGTATACCACCCTGCATTTGTAGACACCTTTGTGGCAGGCATGCGGTATCTTGATGCCGTAGAGATTTATTCTTGTGCCGTAGTGTGCCTTTAGCGTGCGGTCAACACGTTGTTGGTGCAAGTCGAGCTGTTGCAAGACTCCGTCCGCAAGGCGGATTGTCTCAAGGAATTGTATCATGTCGCGGGGAGGTAGATCTTTTCTATTGTTTCGTTATACTCTGACAGGCAGTTGCTGTTCACGGTGATTCCGCCACCACTGCGGAAGTAGAATTTGCGCTGCACCTTCTCTATATAGCGAATGAGCACGCCACTGTCGAGTCGCTCGCCATCGTAATATCCAAACACGCCCGTGTAGAAGCCACGCTTTTGCCCCTGCTCTGCTTTGTGGATAAGGTGGATGGTGGCCGTCTTTGGCGCACCTGAGACAGAGCCTGCCGGAAGCATTGAGAGGATGATGTCGCCCAGTTTCGCCTGCCAGTCATTGCTGAGCGTTCCTTTTATCTCGCTGCTTACCTGCAGGATGGAGCGTTGGGGCGTATCTATCTGGTCGATATATCTGAATCGTGCAACCTCTACCTCGTTGGCATTCAGTCCCAAGTCATTGCGAAGCAGGTCTACCACCGTAACGTGCTCTGCCGTTTCTTTCGGGTCATTGAGTATGGTCTCCCTGGCATTTGGCAACGCAGCATCTATTGTTCCCTTCATCGGGTAGGTGGAGATGGTGTTGCTCTCGATACGCACAAAGATTTCTGGCGAGAAGCAAACGAAGTGCTCCGGTACAAGGAGGCAGTACGGGGCTCGCGACGTTTCGAAGATGTCAAGCATCGAGGCGTTGCAGGTAATGGGTGTTTGCACGGTGAGATTGGCAAGGAACGAGTCGCCTCTGTGCAAGCCATGGCTTACGGTGTCGAAGCGTTGTTGATAGGCCTCAAGGCTCATGGGGTGAGCGGTGAGGCGTGTATCTATGTCTTTTCGCTTCACGGTGCTGTTGCCTCCTAAAGGTGTCCGGAAGAGAATGTCTTGCTGTTCAAGCGGATTTTCCATGAAGATGGCGTTTTCAAGTTCAAAGTCGAACGCAAAGAGAAAAGGTGTGTGGGCTGCCGCGCAGCGGTTCATCTGTCTGGCAACAGTGTGGGGCGAGGTCATTTTCATACGTTATAGAAGTTTTGGAGCATTTGTAATCCGCAAGGTGTCATGAACGATTCGGGGTGGAACTGGACACCAAACAGCGGGGCGTGCCGGTGTTGCAAAGCCATGACCATGCCGTCGCTGGTCTCTGAGACGACCTCAAGGCAACGAGGCAGGCTCTCCTTTTCCACTGCCCATGAGTGATAGCGTGCCACTGTTGTTTCCTGCCCAAGATGCTTGAAGAGCGGTGATGTGTCGTTAACCCTCACTTGTGAGGTGCCGCCGTGCACGGGGTGTGGCAGCTGGTACAGCTTTGCCCCGTAGGCTTCCGCCAAGGCTTGGTGGCCCAGACACACGCCAAGATAGGGCACCTTGCCCTCTATGACAGGGAATATTTTAGGCAGAAAGCCCGCCTCTGAAGGCAGCCCGGGGCCGGGGGAGGCCACGATATGGTGGTATTGCAGTAGGGAGGAAAGTGAGATTGCATCGTTCTTCCGCACCTCAAACCGCTCGTTTTCAGGTGCTGCTGCCCGTAAAAGGTGAAAGAGATTGTAGGTAAACGAATCGTAATTGTCAATGATGAGGGTACACATTGTCATATATACATTTGTGGGTTGATGAAAAGGCTCGCATTGGGATTCCTATGGAAGATAGGATATGGAGAAGTAAACAGTACCACCCTACATCATGCTGCACGGATGGTGCAAAGATAATAAAAAACAAAATAACGCCTCCATCATGGGCTGTTGTTTTTTTTTTGAAGCCATGGCACGGCTCTTTCATTTAAAAAGTCTTGGTTCTTTTTTTGCTTAATACCATTATTTTATAGCACACCGGTAACACAGTGCAGGCAGTTCTCTTCTAAAAATACAGCCACAATCGTATGGTATTTAGCTATTGATACTCGTGTGGTATAATAGGTTCAAATTTTGACATTGGCATAACTTGTTGATATACACATAAGATAATTTCCTCGATTCGTACATAAGTCGGGTAAGGGAAGCAATGTTTTCAATTCATTCTTAAATGAAAGAGCCGTGTCCTGGCCGATAGTCAAGTTAGTGCTGAGACAGAATTTGTCATGAACAATATTGCTGAATAGTTACCTGTCGTGATGGATAGTTGTTAAATTATATTATAAGATTACAGGTGGAAAGGATAGATGCGAATGCTTTAACTATCTTTGTGCAATAAAAACAATATTTTGTATGATGCAAAAACGAATAGTAGGTGCGTGCATTGGCATGTGCATGGTGTGTGCGTCGTGCGTACATCAGTACCAACTGACGAGCGTTCAGCGCACGCGTATCGTGGTAGACCAGCGCTATGATGCCACGCATGACAAGGTTGTTGAGATGCTGATGCGACCTTATAAAGAAGATGTTGACAGTCTCATGGCACCGGTGGTGGGACGTGTGGCTCGTGACATGAGTGTGAAACGACCAGAAAGCACGCTGTCAAACTTGTTGTCCGACATCCTGGTGTGGGGCGCAAAGAAAGCCAACGACGCACCCGATTTCGGCGTATATAACATGGGAGGCATCCGTGCGGCATTGGTCAAGGGCGACGTGACCATTGGCGACGTGGTGGATGTGGCACCCTTCGAGAACAAACTTTGCCTGCTTACGCTCACCGGAGCGCAGGTTCTTCACCTCTTTGAGCAGATGGCTAGCGTGGGTGGTGAAGGCGTGAGCCGCGAGGTTCGGTTGGTGATTACCAAGGATGGACGACTTAAATCGGCCTTGATTGATGGACAAAAAGTGAATCCAAATGCTAAATATCGCATCGCAACCTTGGACTATCTCGCACAGGGCAATGACAAACTCGTGGCCTTCAAGCACAAAACGGATGTGGTGTCACCACAGGTTTACGAGAACAACGTGCGCTTCATCATCATCGACTACTTCAAACAACAGGCGGCAAAGCATGCGGAAGTAGACGCGAAGATAGAAGGAAGAATTGTCATAGAATAGATTTGACCATCAAAAAGAAGGAGAAAAAACAAATGAAGAGATACCTGTTTGTAACCATAGCGTTGCTCATGATGGCCGTGATGCCCATGGCGGCGCAAGACAAAACCTTGACCATTCTGCACACCAACGACACGCATAGTTGCATTTATCCCTTGAATCCCAATTTGGCCGACACGATGTTGGCGGGTCGAGGTGGATTTATTCGCCGCATCGAGATGTTGAAGCAAGAGCGGAAGAAAGACCCCGATTTGTTGCTGTTCGATAGCGGTGACTTCAGTCAAGGTTCACCTTATTACACCCTTTACAAAGGTGAAGTGGAGTTGAAGCTGATGAACAGGATGGGCTATGATGCGGGTACGATTGGCAACCATGAGTTTGATTTCGGCATGGAGAACCTCGCTTTTATCCTCCGCAACCTGCGGTTTCCCATCGTCTGCACCAACTACGATTTTACGGGAACACCCTGTGAAGGCCTGGTTAAGCCTTACTTAATCATTAAGCGCAAAGGCATTAAGATTGGTGTGTTCGGTCTTTCGCCGGCTTTGGATGGACTGGTTGATGCCCAGAAATGCAAAGGTGTGCGGTATTTGGACCCTGTGAAGACGGCTCACGACACGGCTCTGATGCTCAAGCGCGACAAGAAATGCGACCTGGTGATTTGTATTTCACATTTGGGATGGCTGGATAGCCGCGAAGGAGATAAAGCCATGATTGCAGGTTCGCGGTATATCGACTTAGTCTTGGGAGGTCATTCGCACTCTTATTTCAAGACCCTGATGTACGAAAAGAACCTGGATGGAAAAGAGATTCCCGTCGATCAGAACGGTAAACACGCTGTATTTGTAGGAAAACTCAAACTCTCTTTCGCCAAGAAAAAATAAGGAAAAAGGCGCCGAAGCAGCGCCTTGATATCAAATAGCGGCTTGCAATCCATGGCACTGATGATGTGCCGGGAGGGTTGTAAGCCGCTGTTTTTTATTCAAAATAGAAGGTGAGCACAATCATTTTTGACCGAGATCGATCCACGGATTTGGCATACGGAATCATGTTTTTGTCCTTCAAACTGTCCGCATGCTTGGCATCGTAGCTGTTGGTCAGGCCAAATAAAAACTTCAATTCGGGTCTTAATTTGAAATAAGGTAGGTAGAAATCGCAGCCAACTCCAACCTCTGCGAATGTTTCATATCGCTTCAAGGCAACGTATTGGTCACTGTTGCCACTCAAGTTCACCATGGGATTCACGCCAGCCATGAGGTAAGGACGATGGTTGTTGAAGCGAGGTGCGGCAAAAATCAAGTCGAGTGCGGTAGAAATGTACGCCGTCTTGATATCTTGTCGCTCTTCGATGGGCTGCCCATTCGCATCCTGTTTGTTGAAATTGTGAAACGTCAGGTGGCGATTACCGAAGTACATGGCAGGGGCGATGCGGAACTGAAAGTTGGTACTCAGTCTGAATTCGCCCAGCACGCCCACCGTTAAACCTGCGTCCCAGCGGTCTTGATCGGTCGTGATGAGTGCTTCGCTCGTTGAGCCATCCTCGTGAGTGATGTGCTGTGTGCCAACGTTATTGAACTCAATGTCCTGAAAATGAGTGCCCAGCAGCACGCCGAAATGGAACGGGCGCAGGTCGGTATAGGGCCGATTTTGCACCGTCCGGTCGGGCTGTGCATAGGTAACCATCGCACATAGAGCCAACAGCAGGATGTGAAAAACCTTCTTCATGATGTATCATTAACGCTATTTTTCGGCGGATATTGCGTCGGGCGCGCAGGGTTTTGACGATAAAAATGAAAACACAAAGTTCTTAATAGTTTTGAAAAAAGTGACAATCTTATACTTATCTCAAAAAATATGCTTATTTTTGTTGGCATGTCATCCTGTTTGAAGCCTAAACCTGGCGAAGCTCTTCGCTGGACTTTCTCACCATCCAGCAGGGGCTTGTGATGGCATAGCAAGCGTTGAAGCGGAGAAATAGGTGGCTCAATGTCCACCTATTTGCCCACACCATCAGTTTAGAAAGAATGTAACCAAAATCATAAAAACGATGTATCATTATTTTAGAAAATCTTTTTTAGGAATTACAATGCTTTGCGCGGCCCTGTGTGCAACCACACTAACGGGCTGCACGGACAAGAAAGGAGCCGATTTGGACAACAACCCTTTGATGAAAGAGAGCACGCTACCATTTGGCGCGCCTGATTTTAGTAAAATCAAAACCGAACATTTTTTGCCAGCGATGAAAGCTGGTATTGAACAACAGCGTGAGGCCATCAAGGCCATTGTGGACAACAAGGACTCGGCGACATTCGAGAACACCATTCTGGCTTATGAAAAGAGTGGGGTATTGCTCGACCGAGTGACCAGCATCTTCTTCGGACTTACCAGCGCAGACAAGACCCCTGAGCTGGAAAAAGTAGAGAACGAGGCAGTGCCTTTGCTCACCGATTTCGACAACGAGATATCGTTCAACCAACCTTTCTTCGACCGAATCAAATATGTTTACGACCACGAACACGATAAGTTGCAAGGCGAAGACAAAAAGTTGTTGGAGGAAGTGTATAAGAACTTCGTGCGTTCTGGGGCTTTGTTGCCGGCAGATAAGAAAAAGCGCATGGAAGAAATCAACAACAAAATAGCCAAATTGCAGCAGGATTTTGGTAACATGTTGCCAAAAGCTACCAACGAAGCGGCCATTTGGGTGGACAAGGTTGAAGACCTCGCAGGACTGAGTGAGGCGGATATCGCACAGTGCAAGAAAGACGCTGAGAGCCGTGATGGCAAGGCACCTTACTGCATCGTGATTACCAACACCACGCAACAGCCCATCTTGGCAAGCCTTGAAAACCGTGCATTGCGCGAGCGTGTGTTCAATGCTTCCATTCATCGTGCCGACGGAACGGGAAAATTCAACACCTTCCCCATCATCGTTGAGATGGCAAAGCTGCGTGCAGAGAAGGCCGAACTGATGGGATTCAAGAATTATGCGGCCTACTCGCTGGACAATACCATGGCGAAAAATATGGACAATTTGAATGCTTTCCTCAAGCAGTTGATTGGTGCTTACACGCCAAAGGCTGATGAAGAAACGCGCGCTATCGAGGCGTATGCGCAGAAAACCATGGGAACTGACTTCAAATTGCAGCCTTACGACCGGTTCTATTATTCGGCTAAGATGAAGAAAGAGCAGTTCAACTTCTCGGAAGATGAGGTGAAACCCTATTTCAACCTCGATTCTGTGCTGGTCAATGGCGTGTTCTTTGCCGCCAACAAGGCTTACGGTCTTTCTTTCAAGGAGCGTACCGACCTGCCTACCTACCACAAGGACATGAAGGTGTTCGACGTGATGGACAAGGATGGCAAGCAGCTGGCATTGTTCTATGTTGACTATTTCCGCCGACCAACCAAGCGGGGTGGCGCATGGATGAGCTCGTTTGCCAAGCAAAGTAAGCTGCGCAACCAGTTGCCTATTATATATAATGTGTGCAACTTTGCCAAGGCTCCCGATGGACAACCCACGTTGCTTACTTGGGATGAGGCAACCACCATGTTCCACGAGTTCGGCCATGCGCTGCACGGAATGCTCTCGAATTGTAAGTACAACACGTTGAGTGGAACAGCCGTGACGCGCGACTTCGTAGAGATGGCCTCACAGTTTAATGAGTCGTTTGCCACCATTCCCGAAGTGTTTGCTAACTTCGCCAAGCATTATAAGACCCAAAAGCCCATGCCGGAAGAGTTGAAACAGAAGATGCTCAACTCACTTCAATTCCATTCTGCCTACGCCCTGGGCGAAAACTTGGCAGCCACCTGTCTGGATTTGGCTTGGCACAACATGGCTTCATCGCAAATTCCTGCGGCCGACAAGGCTGGCGAGTTTGAGACAAAGGCACTCCAAGGAATTGGACTGTACAACGTTCAGATTCCTCCACGCTATTCTACCTCGTACTTCAACCATGTGTGGGGTGGCGGCTATGCGGCTGGCTATTACAGCTATCTGTGGTCGGAGGTGCTGGCCGTTAACGCGGCCGACTACTTCAAGGCGCATGGCGCATTGAAACCAGAGGTAGGTCAGGCTTTCCGTGACAAGGTGCTTAGCCGAGGCAATACGGGCGACCTGATGCAGATGTTCTGCGACTTTACAGGCTTGAAAGCACCAGATGCCAAGGCCTTGTTGAAGGCTCGTGGACTTTGATAGGTCTTCGTCTAAAGACTGATTAGAATTTTAATTAGAGCGTTGCCTCATCTTGTTTTTCTGGCTGGTGGCCGATTTTTCAGGCTCATCAATACTGCCAAGTAAAACAAGGTGGGGCAACGTGTTTTTATGCTAAGCCGGCTTGTGCCGGAAAACTGTCACGCGGCTGTACCCTCATGCCCCGCTCTCAAATCCCGTCCTTGTATTCTCTTGTTTTCCAGCCGTTTAGAATGTTTTTCCACAAGCATGTAGATTGCCCGCCAATGTCATTGAGTTTAGCGTCCAAAGTCATTGGGTTTGGCATCCAAATGCAATGGGTTTGCGCTCCAAAGTCATTGAGTTTGAAAATCCACCCCAAAAACTTGAGCGACGCATGGGTGAAATGAGGCGAATAGGGTGTGTAGCGTAGGGTCTTACCAAGGATTCGCATAATCTTTTTTCTGATCGCGAATTTCAATTTCACATCAAAAAACCTTTTTCATTGAAAGTACCGTGCGTATTCTATGTAAAATACATGGTTCTTACATTTCAAAGGGTCGTTTGTTGTCTAAAACAATCATGTTCTTTTGTTTCAACAACGAATTGAACGAATAAAACGAATCCGATTGTGGAATCAATGAACGCAGGCGTTCACCGAATAAAACGAATTTGACAAAGACGCATGACAGGCTTATGTCGGCATATTTGTTTCATTCGCAGAACGCTTGCGTTCATTATTTTGTCAAGTTTATTTGTATCATTTGTTACATTTGTTGTTCAACAACATTGTCCTTCAATGAAAGAACCGTATGTAAAATAACGTTTTTTACAATCATTGATGCGGTTCATTCAAGGGTTTTTCGTAACTTTGTGGCCAAATACACATAAAAATATGGCTGGAGTAAAACAAATTAAAACAGCGTTGGTTTCCGTCTTTCACAAAGATGGATTGGAGGCACTGTTGGCAAAGCTGCATTCTGAGGGCGTAAAATTCCTTTCAACAGGTGGCACACAACGGTTTATCGAGTCGTTGGGCTACGAATGTCAAACGGTGGAGAGCGTCACTTCTTATCCATCTATCTTGGGTGGACGCGTCAAGACGTTGCACCCCAAGGTGTTTGGTGGCATTCTTGCCCGTCGTGAAAACGAGGGCGACCGTGCGCAGATGCAGCAATATGACATCCCGGCAATCGACTTGGTGGTGGTTGACCTTTATCCTTTCGAGGAGACAGTGGCCAGTGGTGCTTCAGAACAAGAAATCATTGAGAAGATTGACATTGGGGGTATCTCCCTGATTCGCGCTGGTGCTAAAAACTTCAACGATGTGGTTATCGTGCCCAGCAAGAACGAATACGGCATGTTGCAGGACATTCTTGACAAGAATGGCGCGCAAACCACGCTCGAAGAGAGAAAGCAGTTTGCCGAGCGTGCCTTTGGGGTGAGCAGCCACTATGACACGGCTATCCACCAATGGTTTGCAAAATAAAGAAGATATAGGCTGGCAGGAGTTGGCTCCGTGTCGGCATTTAGGCCTAAAAATAAAACATAAACAGATATGGGATTTTTTTCTTTTATCCAAGAAATAGCAATGGACTTGGGTACCGCCAACACCATCATCATCAGTGATGACAAGATTGTGGTTGACGAACCGTCGGTTGTTGCACTGGATCGTCGCACCGACAAGATGATTGCTGTGGGTGAGAAGGCGAAGTTGATGTACGAGAAGACGCACGACAATATTCGCACCATTCGTCCGCTGCGCGACGGAGTAATCGCCGACTTTACAGCCTGCGAGCAGATGATGCGTGGCTTAATCAAGATGGTGAGGCCTGGTAGACGCTTGTTCTCAACGTCACTTCGCATGGTCATCGGGGTTCCTTCGGGCAGTACCGAGGTGGAACTTCGCGCCGTACGCGACTCGGCTGAACATGCCGACGGTCGTGATGTCTATCTGATTTTTGAACCGATGGCGGCTGCCATTGGTATCGGTATCGACGTTGAGGCACCGGAAGGCAACATGATTGTGGACATCGGTGGCGGTAGTACCGAGATTGCTGTGATCTCGTTGGGCGGCATCGTGTCGAACAACTCCATTCGTACGGCAGGCGATGACTTAACGGCCGACATCCAGGAATACATGAGTAGGCAGCACAATGTCAAGGTCAGCGAGCGCATGGCAGAACGTATCAAGATTCACGTTGGCTCTGCGTTGACCGATTTGGGCGAAGAGGCTCCCGAAGATTATGTTGTTCATGGACCAAATCGCATCACGGCTTTGCCGATGGAGGTGCCTGTTTGCTATCAAGAAATTGCGCACTGTTTGGATAAAACCATCGCTAAAATAGAGAATGCCGTGCTGTCTGCTTTGGAGGCAACGCCACCAGAGTTGTACGCTGACATCGTGAAAAATGGTATCTATCTCAGTGGTGGCGGAGCCTTGCTGCGCGGACTTGACAGGCGATTGACTGACAAAATCAACATTCCTTTCCACATTGCAGAAGATCCATTGCACAGTGTGGCAAAGGGAGCAGGCATCGCTTTGAAGAATGTAGACCGCTTCTCGTTCTTGATGAGATAACGGTTAAGGGTTTGTGACACTGAAAATCAATTGTATGCATGCGGAATCTCATTGAGTTTCTTGCAAAACACCACCATTGGTTTGTTTTTATATTGCTTGAAGCTATCAGTTTTACCTTGCTGTTCAGGTACAACAGTTACCAGAACAGCGTATGGTTCTCGTCCGCGAATGTCGTGACGGGAAAGGTTTATGAGTGGAGTTCGCAACTGGAAAAATTCTTCTCATTGGTCACGGTCAACCAGCATTTGACCCAACGAAATCTGGCTTTAGAGCAAAAAGTTGTGGAGCTTTCAGAGAAGCTGACGGCTGTGACGAAGGATTCATCATACGTCAAGGCCGATGTCACCCAGCAGTTGTCCCAGTTTAAGCAGATTCCTGCCAAGGTGGTGAGCAACTCTTTAAAGGATGCCAACAACCTCATTACTATTGATAAGGGGTCGGTAGACGGCGTGCGAAAAGACATGGGTGTGGTCAGTGGGACAGGTGTTGTGGGGATTGTTTATTTGGTTTCGCCGCACTATGCCGTCGTGATTCCGCTGCTCAACACCAAGTCGAATGTGAGTTGTAAGATTGAGAATCGCGACTATTTTGGTTTTCTCAACTGGCAGGGAGGCTCCACCAATCAGGCCTTCTTGGATGACATTCCACGGCACGCACGCTTCAAATTGCACGAAAACATCGTAACCAGTGGTTACTCATCGGTCTTTCCGCCAGGCATTTTGGTGGGAAAGATTTTGCATGTTTACAACTCTCCTGATGGCGTTTCGTATCGGTTGTGTGTTCAGCTCGCCACCGATTTCGCCACATTGCGCGATGTTTCAGTCATTGACAACACGCTGATGAAGGAGCGAATTGAGGTGATGAGGGCTGCGCGTGATTCGATGGAAGTGAAAG
Organism: uncultured Prevotella sp.; assembly: GCA_900547085.1. Taxonomy (GTDB): domain Bacteria; phylum Bacteroidota; class Bacteroidia; order Bacteroidales; family Bacteroidaceae; genus Prevotella. Next base: position 2,154 of record URFI01000008.1, on the reverse strand, counting down.
ATAATTAAAGTTATTGGATATGAGTATAGACATGTTGAAAGGAATATCATTCTTTGTCCTGCTCTTGTTGCTGCAAGTGTTGGTGTTCAACCATATCCATCTCTTTGGTTTCGCCACCCCTTTGCTGTATGTTTACGTCATGTTGCTCTTCCGACGCAACTTCCCTAAGTGGGCAATCTTGTGTTGCGGATTCTTGGGGGGGTTATGTGTTGACATCTTTTCCAACACCCCAGGCTTGGCCGCAGCCAGCATGACGTTCATCGGTTTGCTGCAACCTTACGTGCTGATGTTGTTCTTGCCGCGCGAAAGTGCTGATGATTTGCAGCCGTCCATGCGGTCGTTGGGCGTGGCATCGTTCTTGAATTATGCGTTGTTGCTGGTGTTTTTGTACTGCATTGTCTTTTTTACACTCGAGTCATTCAGCTTCTTCAATTGGATGCAATGGCTCAAATGCGTGGTCGGCAGCACCATACTAACGTTGATATTGCTGCTCACTTTAGAAAACATGCGGAAGAGTTAGTGGGTTGATGAGGCTTTTGTTGCGGATGAATGAAGGATTATAATCTTGAAAAACGTAGATATGTCATAGCCGGGGTGGCCATCGTGATTGTGGTCATCTATATCATTCGTCTGTTTACCTTGCAGTTGTTAAGCGATGATTATAAGAAGAATGCCGACAGTAACGCCTTTCTCAAGAAGATAGATTATCCCTCTCGTGGCATCATTACCGATCGCCATGGCAAACTCATGGTGTACAACCAACCAGCTTACGACATCATGGTGGTGATGAATGAGCAGAAAAACAGGATTGACACCCTCGAGTTTTGTGAAGCCTTGGGCATTACCAAAGACTTTTTTAAAGCGCGCATGGCCGAGATTAAGGATAGAAACAAAAACCCCGGTTATTCGCGTTTTACGCAACAACTCTTCATGAGTCAGTTGAGCGACAAAGAGTTCAGCGTGTTTCAAGAGAAGATGTATCGCTTTCCGGGGTTCTATGTTCAGAAGCGAAGCATTCGACAATATCAATATCCTTACGCAGCACATGTGTTGGGAGATGTGGCCGAGGTTTCGCCAAGTGACATCGAAGGGGATGATTATTACCAGGCTGGCGACTATATAGGAAAGCTGGGTGTGGAGCGTTCATATGAGAAACAGCTGCGTGGACAGAAGGGTGTTCAAATTCTGTTGCGTGACGTACATGGCAAAGTTCAGGGGAGTTATCAAAACGGTGAGCTTGATACCAAGCCCATTCCAGGCAAGAACCTCACCCTATCTCTCGACCTTAATCTGCAAGCGTTGGGTGAGAGATTGCTGCAAGGCAAGATAGGAAGCATCGTTGCCATTGAGCCTTCCACGGGCGAAGTGCTGTGTATGGTGTCGTCACCCACCTACGATCCGCGTTGGATGGTGGGGAAGAAAAGGGGGAAAGTTCATCATGCGTTGCAGCGAAACCAATGGAAACCCCTGCTGAACCGAAGCATCATGGGACAGTATCCACCAGGGTCAACCTTCAAAACAACCCAAGCTTTGACCTATCTCTCGGAGGGAATCATCTCTCCTTCCACGTCGTTTGCCTGCCATCGCGGATTCTATTACCGCGGACTTCATGTGGGTTGTCACGGTCATGCCTCACCCCTGGCGCTCGTACCTGCCATCAGTACTTCGTGCAACGCTTATTTCTGTTGGGGATTGTACTATATGATAGGCAACCGACGCAAATACAAGAACGTGCAAACCGCCATGGACACTTGGCGCGACTACATGGTGAGCATGGGCTTTGGCTATAAACTTGGCATCGATTTGCCAAGTGAAAAGCGCGGATTGATACCCAATTCGGCTTTCTATGACAAAGCCTATCATGGCTCATGGAACGGCTTAACCATCATTAGTATCTCCATTGGACAGGGAGAAGTGAACCTCACGCCCTTGCAAATTGCCAATCTTGGGGCAACCATTGCTAACCGAGGCTACTATCATGTGCCGCATGTGGTGCGCAAAGTGCAAGGCGAACCGCTCGATACCCTGTTCACTCGCCGCCATTACACCAAGGCCAACAAGCGGGCATACGATTATGTTGTGGCGGGAATGCGTTCGGCTGTTGAGCGCGGAACCTGCCGAGCAGCCAACCGAGCTGATTATGCTGTGTGCGGA
>URFI01000007.1 GCA_900547085.1 uncultured Prevotella sp. | reverse complement strand
TTTTGGATGATAATACGCTGCAGCTTCTCCTCCTTGCTGGCATTGGCATCCCATTTTACAGACACGTCATTCATCGCCTTGATGTTGTTCTGGCTGTCTGCTGGGTCTACATAGTCGAGCTGTTTGGAGGTTCCGTTGATGTATTTGTTGATTTCTTCTTCAGAAATGCTTTCGATGTTCGCATACGCCTTTTTGTATTTCAGCTCGTTCTGGATAGAAACCCGGATACCTTCTTCATAAAGTTGTTGAGCGTCAGCACCCATAGCCCATCCTCTCAGAGCACCTTCGGCTCTCAAGAAGTAAGCTTCTGCCACCTTCATGACGGGAAGTGGTGTGGCGTAAGAGCAGATGGCCTGCGAGTAGTTGGTCCATGCGTTTGGCTTGTTGGGCAAGCTACAGCCTCCGCGAATACCGAGATATTGCGTGCCTTTTGCCACAACAGTTGCATCCTTAACCTTCACGTCATCTTTGTTTTTGGTAATATACAAGTCGATGCGTGGGTCTTTGAAGCCAGCCATGATGGTGGTGAGGTTTGCGTTGATACCGCAGTCGCCCCATTCGAACATGCGTGTGAGCTCGTTGGAGATACCGTGGTCGATGAGGATGTCGCGGTCGGCAGAGGTCAAGACTCCTCCCCTTACGGCTTCTTCAGCTTTCTGCTTTGCCAGCGTTGGGTTGGCTTTGACGATTCTCATGGCATAACGCAGCTTAAACTGGTTTGCCACTTTAATCCACAAAGCCTTGTCGCCGTTGCACCAGTAGTCGAACCCTTGCATTTGCTCGGGAGTGGATTTCCCGTTCTTAAAGCCGGCGATGGCCTCGTCAAGTAGTTTGAAAATCTCGTTGTAGATTTCTTCCTGAGAGTCGTATGCGTAGGTAACGCCGTTGCTTTCAATTACTGACTTGTAGGCGATTGGTCCGTATGCGTCTGTAGCACATGCGGTGGCGTAGGCCTGAACGACGCGCATCACAGCCGAGAAGTCTGTGATACCCTTCTCGTCACAAGCCTTGATGAGGCGGCTCGTATTGTTGAAGATGTGGAGGTAGTAGTTCTCGTACATGCCACCGCAGAATCCGCGGTTCAGTTTGTAGTCTACGTTTCCGTTGCCACCAAAGTTGTGTGGTGTCATAAAATAGCCGCCGAAGAGGTCAATGCTTAAGTTGGTCCAAAACTGGAACATGTTCTGATGAGGCGCATAGACATAAGTCATCGGTTCGATGAACTGAGCCGCAAAAGGCATGTTGTCTGGATTCACTTCGTACTGATTGGTATTCAGGGTTCCGAAGTTGTCCGTACAACCGCTTAACATGCTGCTTCCTGAAAGGAGCAATGCTGCGGCTGATGCTGTGGTGAATATATTAGATAATTTCATATCGTCGAAATGTTTTAGAAGTTAAGTTTGAGATTCAATCCAATACTGCGAGACGATGGTAGTGCGAACATGTCTACTCCCTGCCATCCGTTTCCTGTACCCAGAGATACATCAGGATCCATAGGGGCATCTTTGTAGAAGAAGAACAGGTTGCGTCCAATGAGCGATGCGGTCAGGTTCTTCCCATACCCCAACAGGTTGCGGAAGGTATAGCCCAGAGACATCTCACGCATGCGAACGTTTGTAGCATCGTACAAATAGAGTTCGTTGGCGTATGAGGAGTTGAAGTTGGTAGCACCCGTCTTACGATAGAACTTTTGTGCGTCGAAAGATACGCCGTCTACCACCACTTTTCCTGCATCGCGTGCTGCTCCAGAGCGTTCTGATACACCCCATCCGTCCAAGGTAGCCTCGGTCATGGAGAGAACCTTTCCGCCAAATTTGCCATCGATGAGGAAAGAGAATGTGAAATCTTTGTAGTTGAAGGTGTTCGACCATCCCATGGTTGTTCTGGGTGTCATGTCTCCAACATACTTCATGTCGTTGATTCCGTCTCCGCCAAGTACAGGCTCGCCGTTTTCGTTGATGACGGGCTTGCCGCTATCATCGCGTTTGAGCTGACGCACATAGAGGTCGCCATAGTGTCCGTCTTTCTTGAGAACAACCTTGGCACCGCCGTAGTCAGCCAATGTCAAGTCGTTCAAGCCGTCAACCAGCTCAATGATTTTGTTGGCATTGTATGCATAATTCAGGCGTGTAATCCAACTGAAGTCCCGATTGAAGTCCTGACGCCATGTAAGACTTACCTCAACACCTTGGTTTTGTACGTTACCTGCATTCACGTAACGATTGCGCAAACCAGTTTCGTACGGAGCCTCTACTGCGAAGAATTGGTTCTTGGTGTTGGTCTTGTAATAAGTTAGGTTGGTTTCTAATCTGTTTTCAAAGAAGAAGCCTTCGATACCTAATTCTAAAGAATGGGTCTGCTCTGGTTTCAACGTTCTGAAAGGAGCTTTCTCTGGTGGTGTCAGTGCGCCACCGTCTTTAAGTGTGTATCTAAGGTTACTCATGAACACTGGAACGTCGTTACCTACAACAGAATAAGACGCACGCAGTTTCAGCATGTTGACGTTCTTGCCAAAGTCGATGAACTTATCGAGCAGAATGCTGGTTCCTACGGATGGGTAGAAGAATGACATGCTCTCTGTGAACGCCAGCGCAGACGACCAGTCGTTACGAGCGGTGACGTCAATGAAGAGGCCGTCTTTGTAGCCAAATTGAGCTGTTCCGAACACCGAATTCAATCGCTTGTCCTTGCGTCCGAGCGTGGTGGTCATGCGGTAATAGTTAGCCGGCGAGAAGATGTTAGGATAGTAAGCATTTCCTGATGGCTTACCGTCTGTTACCTTATATATAGAGTCACCCCATCCTATGAGATCTGTGCTGTTGCCCTTTGTCTTTGTGAAGCTGGTACCAGCCGTAACGTTCAGGGAATAGATGTCATTCCAGGAGTGATTGTAAGAGGCCAGCAAGTCACCATAAAGTTGCTCGCTGAACACCTGTGTGTCTTTCATCGTTCCCAGGAGACAGCGTCCACCGGTACTGGATGCGTGTTCGTTGTAAGTCCACCTTTCGTCACCACGCTCATAGCGCAGTCTTCCTGTTAACGACAGACCTTCCATGATGTCGTATCTCACCGATCCACCGAAATCAAATCTGTTGCGGTTGGTGATGGGTACTTGTCTGTTCAACATCCAATAAGGGTTAGAAAACTGTTCCTGCTTGGTGTTTACCCAGTTTTGGATGTTAGTGTTCAATCCTGCGTCATATACTTCATAGTTGTTCTTGTAGTCGTTCCAGTTTTCGCCTCTTGGAAAGAGATATGCGCCCGTCAATGGGTTGTGCAGGAATCCAGATGCCGGCTGATTCTTCACCCTTTGGTTGTTGTAGCCCGCACTTACATCCACATGCACCTGCTTCAAGACGTTGAAGCCAACCTTTGCCAACATGTTATGGCTGTTGTAGGTGTTGTTGGGTACGATTCCGTTGGAATGGACATTGGCATACGAGAAATAAGAAGAGATGTTCTCGGTGCCGCCAGCAATGGAGATAGAATTGTTGGTGGTGAATCCAGTCCTGTAGAAATCCTTGGCATAGTTGTCGGCTTTGCCGCTGAGCTTTTCACCCCAGCTGAATGTGCCAGAGTCGCTTACACCATAGTTCGATTGGAATTTAGGGAGCGAAATCGGTGTTTCAGCGGTTGTGTTGCTGGACACGTTGATGAAACCTTTCCAGCCTGTGCCGACTTTGTGGTGATCATGATGGCACCGTTGGCAGCAACCGCACCATAAAGCGCTGCTGCAGAGGCACCTTTTAGCAGGGTGATTTGCGCAATGTCATCGGGGTTGATCTGTGACAGAGCGTCACCGCCATCGTGTCCGCCACCATAGTTGCCAGAGATTTGCGAGTCTGAAATATTCATCATCAAAGGTACACCGTCTACTACGACCAAGGGCTGGTTGCTTCCACTGATAGACTTGCTTCCTCTGAACAGAATCTTGGATGCACCGCCGGCACCAGTAGCGTTAGGCGTGATGCTTAAGCCTGCGCTTTTTCCCTGTAGGGAGTTAATCATGTTGATGTTCTTGATTTCATTGACATGTTTCCCTCCAACTGTTTGCGCAGAGTATGCCAATGATTTTGCTTCACGCTTGATACCCATTGCTGTCACCACCACCTCGTTCAGCAATTCAGAATCATCGTGCAACACAATACTTAAGGCCGTACCGTGCCAGGTGGCTTCGACGGTTTTGAAGCCGATGAAGGAAACTTGGATAATCTCTCCTGCTTTTACGTTTGGCAACGAGAAATTACCATCTAAATCGGTTGTTGTTCCTTGTTGGGTATTTTTAACAATAACCGAAGCACCCGTAATAGGCTCACCTTTAGAGTCTTTTACCGAACCTTTGCATTCATTGGACTGTTGGGTAGTTGTCCGTGCAATGCTTGTCTGGTTTGCGAACGTCAATGCTGGCATGGTAGCAGACAGCACCATGGCAAACGCAACACTCACAAATCTTTCTTGTTTGTTCATAGTGATTTTTTTAGTTTATAAAATCATTAATTCAAATTGTGTCAAGTTGATAAATCGCTTTCTTGACCTTACTGTAACCTTTATGTAACAACTTTCAAAGGTAGAATGATTTTCTGCAATATCCAACGTTTTGTTAATAACCAGCCTTATTCTTAACCATAATTAACATATTGCTATGGGTCATAAGTGAAAGTAGATGAATAAGTGCTGTTTTGACTTTATTTGCAGCGATAGCTATAATGACGAATCTCGGGTGGTATAAATGGCTGTTTGAGAGAAAAACAAAAGGATTTATGGGTGAATGTAGATGAATTTACTTACTTTTGCAAAAGGTATTCAAACTCGCATCAAGAATGATTATAAAGCTGTTGATAACATATCTGACCACCTTTGGTGAGTACTTGATTCTGATGGGGCGCACGTTCAGGCGTCCCGAGCGCATGCGCATGTTTTTCAAGCGTTATGTCAAAGAGATGTGTCAGTTGGGTGTCGATTCGATTCCCCTCGTCTTGTTGATTTCGTTTTTCATCGGTGCTGTCATCTGTATCCAGATGAAAGTCAACGTACAGAGTCCGTGGATGCCGCGGTGGACGACGGGTTATGTTACCCGTGAAATCTTCTTATTGGAGTTTGCCAGCGCGTTCATGTGCTTGATTCTGGCTGGAAAGGTGGGGTCTAACATTGCTTCTGAATTGGGTACCATGCGTGTGACGCAGCAGATTGATGCCCTCGACATCATGGGTGTGAATCCTGCCAGCTACCTCATCCTTCCCAAGATAGCCGGATTGATTACCATCATGCCCTTCCTGGTAATCTTCAGCTCGGTTGCCGGTATCATTGGTGCTTACGGAACAGCGTACAGTGGCGTGCTCTCGCCAGACGACTTGACGGCAGGTTTTCAATATTCGTTCAACGTATGGTTTGTGTGGATGAGTATCATCAAGAGCATCGTCTTCGCGTTCATCATCGCCAGCGTTTCTTCTTTCTATGGCTTCTCGGTGCGGGGTGGCTCGGTTGAGGTGGGCGAGGCTTCCACGAATGCCGTGGTGTGCAGTTCTGTGTTGGTGCTGTTTGCCGACGTGTTCCTCACGCCGTTGCTGAGTTGACTTCTTTAAAGTTTCTGAGTTGTTGAGTTTATGATAGAGGTAAAAAACTTAAATAAATCGTTTGGCGAGAAACAAGTATTGCACGACATCAACGTCCGATTTGAGGATGGGAAGACCAATCTGATCATTGGACAGAGCGGTTCGGGCAAGACGGTTTTGGTGAAGAATATTGTTGGTCTGCTCTCGCCCGACAGCGGGCAGGTGCTTTATGACGGGCGTGACTTTGTGGCGATGAGAAAGCGAGAACAGGTGATGATGCGTCGGGAGATGGGGATGGTGTTTCAAAATTCTGCCCTGTTCGACTCTTTGTCTGTCCTTGAAAATGTGATGTTTCCCTTGGATATGTTTTCAACGAAGAATTATCGAGAGCGTGTGAAGCGTGCCCAAGAGTGTTTAGAGCGTGTCAACCTTTTGGATGCGCAAGATAAGGCTCCGGGCGAACTGTCGGGTGGCATGCAGAAGCGTGTAGCCATCGCGCGCGCCATCGTGCTGAACCCCAAATATCTCTTCTGTGACGAACCCAACTCGGGTCTTGATCCAAAGACCTCGTTGGTTATAGACGGGTTACTGTCGGGCATTACCAAAGAGTTTGGCATGACCACCATCATTAACACGCACGACATGAACTCGGTGATGGAGATTGGTGAGCATATCACGTTCATCTACAAAGGAAAAGTGGAATGGAAGGGGAACAAAGCTGATGTTGTGAATTCAGACAACAAAAGGTTGAATGATTTGGTGTTTGCCTCCGATTTGTTCAAGAAAGTGAAGCAAGCCGAAAATGAGGAATAAAAAATGAGGAATAAGTTTGTAAAATGATGACAAAGAAGTTTTATTGTTATTTATTTAAGGTGAAAAGTAACCGTGTCTTATTGGGATTGTGTATAGCTGTGCTTGCCTTTGTGGCTGCCAGTTGCAACAACTCTGCGAAGAAAAACAGCCAAATGGCTGCGGTAGGTGACAGCATCGTGTCGGACACGGAAGACTCGTTGGTGTTTGTTACATTGTGCGACAGTGTGTTAAAAGATTCTGCTTACACGCACTCCCTTACATTTCGGTTCCCAGTCAGCGGTTCAAAGGATGTGAGAGAGAGTATTGGGCGGTATCTATCTGAAAAACTTTCATATTTCTGTCCCAATATTGATATGACCAACGATGCCGAGGTTCGTGTTCACACCTATCGCGGTGATATCACAGACGGTAGGAGCTTGCTGTCCCATTATATGAAAGAATACACCGCTGGATTTGAAAGTTGGGTGAATGAATTTGGCACAAGGTCAGATATGCTCATGTTTCAAGAAGTCGTTGGCAACGTGGTATGGGAATCTGACAAGGCTCTTACCTATTGCATTGCATTTGAAAACTTCATGGGCGGGGCGCACGGTGGACACTTACAGAGTGCACGCACTTTTAGAAAAACCGACGGAAAAATGATACAACTCATTGATTCTACTCAACTTGACAAGATGCAGGCATTGATGTACGAAGGTCTTAAAGACTATTTAGGGCAAGAGATTACGCCGAATTTCAACGTGAAAGTTTCTGACATGTTATTTGTAAAACGTATACCCTTGCCTGCCGATCATCTTGTCATGCGGCAAAATGGTCTCTTTTTTCTTTATCAACCCTACGAGATAGCTGCCTATGTGTATGGCATGCCATGTTTTACATTGCCGTATGATAAAGTGATGCCATTCATGACAGCAGAGGCTGTAGAGCTGATTCCACAACAAAAAAACAAGAAAAGTAGCCCTCAAGGAAAAGAAACTAAATGAAGATAAAAGCATACCTTTTATTTTCAATATTTGCTTAGTAGCACAATGGCGATGGTTCGTGATTCTTAAAGCATGTCTTTTAGTCCCTTTGTACAATGAGTTTAGGTGGTTAAAGCAATGGGTTTGCGTGCTAATCTGCATGAGTTAATAACAGTCTGATTTATAGCTGATTATTTTGCCGCAATTGCGTTAAAAAATCAAATAATTCATAGTGAAGTTAGGAGATTAGGGTAAAAATGCGTAATTTTGCCATTCATTTGAAAACAACAAAAATAATCATAAATCAAAACGTTAAAGATGAATATTTCATTTGAGAATCCCGACAAGATCAATGGTCAGTTGACCGTGACTGTCGAAGAGTCCGATTACAAAGAGGATGTCGAGAAGACATTGAAAGATTATCGTAAGAAGGCCAACATGCCAGGTTTCCGTCCCGGACAGGTTCCGATGGGAATGATTAAGCGTCAGTACGGACCCGCCGTTAAGATGGACGTCATTAACAAACTGGTGGGCAGGAAGGTCTACGATTATATCAAAGAGAACAATATCCCGATGCTGGGCGAACCTCTGGCATCTGAGAAACACGACGCGGTGGATCTTGAGAAGGATGCTCCTTATACCTTTGTTTTTGATATCGCCGTAGCGCCTGAATTCAAGATTGAGCTCAATGGCAAGAACAAGATTGATTATTACAAGATACAGGTTGACGACAAGCTGATTGACCAGCAGGTGGATTCGTTTGCCGCTCGGATGGGCGAGTATGTCAAAGCAGAGACGTTTGAAGGCAATGACATGCTGAAGGGTGATTTGCGCGAGCTCGATGAGCAAGGCAACACCAAGGAAGGCGGTCTGACGGTTGAGGCTGCCGTATTGATGCCCGCTTATATTAAGGTGGAAGAGGAAAAGAAGAAGTTTGATGGCGCCAAACTGGGTGACATCATCACCTTTAATCCTCGTAAGGCCTACGCCAGCGATGTAGAATTGGCTTCGTTCTTGAAGATTGATAAAGAACAGGTGAAAGACCATGAAGGCGATTTCAGTTATCAAATCACCGAGATCAGTCGTTTCCAAAACCATGCGGTGAATCAGGAACTGTTCGACAACATCTACGGCAAAGACGCTGTGAAGGATGAAAAGCAATTCCGTGAGAAGATAGCAGAGGGCTTGCAGGCACAACTTGAGGGCGAAAGCGACTACAAATTCTTGTTGGATACCCGTGCTTATGCCGAGAAGAAGGTTGGAAAACTGGAATATCCTGACGAACTGTTGAAGCGCATCATGCGTAAAAACAATCCCGATAAGGATGAAGCGTTTGTAGAAAAGAATTATGACGAGAGCATCAAGCAGCTCACTTGGCACCTGATTAAAGAGCAGTTGGTGAAAGCACATGATATCAAGGTAGAAGACCAAGATATCAAAGAGGTGGCGCGTGCTGCCGCTCGTGCCCAGTTTGCACAATACGGTATGAGCAACGTTCCCGATGAGTATATCGACAATTATGTCAACGATTTGTTGAAAAAGCAAGAGAGCGTAGATGCTTTCATCGATCGTGCAGTAGACACGAAGCTGACACAGGCCTTGAAAAATTCAGTGAAATTGAATGAGAAGGAAATTTCGCTGGATGACTTTCAGAAGATGATGGAAGAGAAATAACGTTTTTTCACTTAAAAAACTTCTTGTAACAAGAGGTTATCGACTTTTTTTATTAACTTTGTATAATCGAGGTTTTTAAAAGTGTCGATAACCTCTTTTATATTATAATGAGAAAGGATAAAAACAAAATGAATGATTTTAGAAAATACGCCACCCAACACTTGGGAATGAATGGCATGGTGCTTGACGACGTCATCAAGAGTCAAGCGCGATATCTTAACCCGTATATTTTGGAGGAGCGTCAGCTGAATGTAACGCAGTTGGATGTGTTCTCGCGCCTGATGATGGACCGCATCATCTTCTTAGGCACGGAGATTGACGACTATACGGCCAATACCTTGCAAGCACAACTGTTGTACCTCGACAGCGCAGACAGCGGTAAAGACATCTCCATCTACATCAATAGTCCTGGCGGAAGCGTCACAGCGGGCTTGGGTATCTACGATACCATGCAGTTTATCTCGTCAGACGTGGCAACCATCTGTACGGGTATGGCGGCTTCGATGGCGGCCGTGTTGCTGGTAGCAGGACAGGAAGGAAAGCGCAGTGCCTTGACGCACAGCCGGGTGATGATTCATCAGCCACTCGGAGGCGTACAGGGACAGGCTTCTGACATCGAGATTGAAGCCAAGGAGATCATCAAATTCAAGAAAGAACTGTTCACCATCATCGCCAATCACTCGCACACACCGTACGAGAAAGTCTACCGAGATTCGGATCGAAACTACTGGATGGACGCTGAGCAGGCGAAGGAATATGGAATGATTGACACGGTACTGGTTAGGAAACAACAAAAAGGAGAAAATGCCGACGATTAAGAAAAAGTGTAGTTTTTGCGGAAGAAGCGAGCAAGAAGTACGACTGCTCATCACGGGAGCTGACGGATTTATCTGTGAGGATTGTGTTCAGCAGGCTTACCAGATAGCCGTGGCTTCTGGGGCGCTGGATGAAGAAGTGGAACAGCACGCCAGTGATCAGCCCTTCAAACTCAAGAAGGTTCCCAAACCACAGGATATCAAGGCTTATCTCGATGAGTACATCATTGGCCAGGATGACGCCAAACGATATCTGTCAGTGGCTGTGTACAACCATTACAAGCGGTTGCAGCAGCCCAAGAATGATGATGGCGTGGAGATTGAGAAGAGCAACATCATCATGGTAGGCTCAACAGGAACGGGTAAGACGTTGCTTGCCAAGACCATCGCTCGACTGCTCGATGTGCCTTTCACCATCGTCGATGCAACGGTGTTTACCGAGGCTGGATATGTGGGTGAGGATGTAGAAAGCATCTTGTCGCGCCTGTTGCAGGTGGCCGATTACGACGTGCCGGCAGCCGAACGGGGCATCGTTTTCATTGACGAGATTGACAAGATTGCCCGCAAGAGCGACAACCCATCCATCACACGCGATGTGAGTGGCGAGGGCGTACAGCAGGGACTCTTGAAATTGTTGGAGGGTACCATGGTGAATGTGCCGCCAAAAGGTGGCCGCAAGCATCCTGACCAAGACTATACCCACGTTGACACCAAGAACATCCTGTTTATCTGCGGCGGTGCTTTCGATGGCATTGAGCGCAAGATAGCGCAGCGACTCAACACGCATGTGGTGGGTTATAACTCGGTGCAGAACGTGCGGAACATCAACAAGGGCGACCTGATGCAATATATCTTGCCGCAAGATTTGAAGTCGTTCGGACTGATTCCCGAGATCATTGGCCGTCTTCCCGTACTCACCTATCTGAATCCTTTGGACAGAGAGGCGTTGCGCAAGATCTTGGTAGAACCCAAAAACTCGATTGTCAAGCAATATATCAAGCTGTTTGAGATGGACGGAATCAAGTTGACGTTCGCCGAAGATGCGCTCGATTACATGGTTGACAAAGCAGTTGAGTATAAATTAGGTGCGCGCGGTTTGCGCTCTATCGTGGAGTCGGTGATGATGGACGCCATGTTCGAAATCCCCTCCAAGCATGTCAAGAGCTTCAAAGTGACCCTCAAATACACCCAGGAGCAGCTCAACAAGGCTCATCTACAGAAATTGGAGTCGGCTTAAACAGCCGCACAGTGAAACACAATAGCGATAATCTAAGCCGGACTGTTCGGTGGGAAGGACCTGATCCCCGCCGAACGCGCCGGCACTAATGAAACACTATGGCAGAGAAGGTTAATCTTACAGAGAAATTAAAACTTTATTTCGGCTTTGATGCTTTCAAAGGCGAGCAGGAAGCCATCATCAAACATCTTCTGGCTGGCAACAGCGCATTTGTGCTCATGCCCACCGGTGGAGGCAAGAGTTTGTGCTATCAGTTGCCGTCACTCATCATGGAGGGAACGGCCATCGTGGTATCTCCGCTCATCGCCTTGATGAAAAATCAGGTGGATGTCATCAACGGCATCAGTGAAGAAGAGGGCGTAGCCCATTTCCTCAACTCGTCTTTAAACAAGGCTGCCATCCAACAGGTCATGGACGATGTTCGCTCGGGGCGTACCAAATTGTTGTACGTAGCACCCGAATCGCTGAACAAGGAGGAGAACATAGAGTTCTTAAAGACCGTCAAAATCTCTTTTTATGCTATCGATGAGGCGCACTGTATTTCTGAGTGGGGACACGATTTCAGACCAGAGTATCGAAACATCCGACCCACCATCAACAAGATAGGCGATGCACCTGTAATCGCTTTGACGGCAACCGCCACCGACAAGGTGCGCACAGACATCAAGCGCAGCTTGGGCATTGCGGATGCACGCGAGTTTAAAAGCTCGTTCAACCGCCCCAATCTGTACTACGAGGTGCGCCAGAAAGCCTCGGATATCGATCGTCAAATCATCATGTTCATTCGTCAGCACGAGGGCAAGAGCGGCATCATTTACTGCCTGTCGCGTAAAAAAGTGGAAGAATTGTCTGAAGTGTTGAAGGCCAACAACATCAAGGCGGCACCTTATCATGCCGGACTGGACAGCGCCACCCGTTCACAAACGCAAGACGACTTCTTGATGGAGCGCATCGATGTCATCGTGGCCACCATCGCTTTTGGCATGGGTATCGACAAGCCCGACGTGCGCTTTGTCATCCACTACGACATCCCGAAGAGCCTGGAGGGATACTATCAGGAGACAGGACGTGCCGGTCGAGATGGCGGTGAGGGCATCTGTGTGGCTTTCTACGCACGGAAAGACCTCAAAAAGTTGGAGAAGTTCATGGAGGGAAAGCCCGTGGCAGAACAAGACATCGGCCGCCAACTGCTGCAAGAGACGGCGGCTTACGCCGAGTCTGCCGTGTGCCGACGCAAGATGTTGCTGCACTATTTCGGGGAAGAATATCGGCAGGACAACTGCCATAGCTGCGACAACTGTCTGCATCCCAAAGAGCGGCGCGAGGGCAAGGACGCCCTGCTCATCGTTCTCAAGGCCATCGTAGCACTTAAAGAAGAGTTCCGTCAAGGTTATGTCGTTGATTTTGTCATGGGCAAAGCCACGGATGACATCACCTCGCACAAGCACGATGAGCTGGAAGAGTTTGGCACCGGCGAGGACGAAGATCCCAAGATGTGGAATCCTGTCATCCGACAAGCGCTCATCGCGGGATACATCGAAAAGGAAGTAGAGAACTATGGAGTACTCAAAGTGACGGCAGCTGGCAAGAAATTCATTAAAAAACCCGTGTCGTTCATGGTCGCACTGGATACCGAGTTCAGCGATTACGATGAGGTTGAGGCACCAAAGGGCGGAACCAGCGTACTCGATCCGACGCTCTTCAGCATGCTGAAAAATCTGAGAAAGCAAATGTCGGCCAAGCTCAACCTGCCAAAATACGTCATCTTCCAGGATGCCTCGTTGGAGCAGATGGCTACCGATTATCCCATTACCTTGGAAGAACTGCAACAGATTCAGGGCGTGGGAGCCGGAAAGGCCAAGCGATATGGACCTAAATTCGTCGAACTCATCAAAGCGCATTGTGAAGAGAATCACATCGAGCGACCCGAAGAGATGCGTGTACGAACGGTCGCTAAGAATAGCATGGTCAAGATCAAAATCATTCAGAGCATCGACCTGCAGGTGGCACTCGATGACATCGCCAATGCCTTGGGACTTGACTTCGACGAGTTGCTCGACGAGCTGGAAGCCATTGTTTACAGCGGAACTAAAATCAATATCGACTATTTTGTGGAAGACGTGATGGATGAAGAGCATGTGGACGAAATCTACGACTACTTCTTGGATAGCGAGTCGGATGGTTTGAAGCTGGCCATGGAAGAGTTGGGCGACATATATACCAAGGAGGAGTTGCGTTTGGTGCGCCTCAAATTCATTTCTGATTTGGCCAACTAACACTCTTTCAATCTCCCGTACACTTTTTGTTATTGTTTGTAAGTAATCAAGGCGTTTCACTTCGTGAACAGAGAAAATGTGAAACGCAAGATGGGAGAGAGGAGGAAAATAATGATGGAGGGGCGGTATTCCCACTATTCCTGAAATGAAAGGAATGGTGAGCATGCCGCCCTTTCTTAGTAGATAGCGGCTCATCGCCGATGCCTTTTTCCCTTCGTGCATCCGCAACGTTCGGTTGCGCTAATTCGAGTCGGTTTTTCCATCGATTCATGATGGATTTGAAAGACATTGAGATTGAGGACTAAACAACATGCTTTTGGCACCCAAAGTCAATGGGTTGAGGCAGTAAACTCTATGTCTTTATAATGGTCTAACAATGAGAGAGTTACGAGTTCTAACTGCAATGATTCATGATAGGGAAATAGGGAAAAACATCGATGATTTCCTGTATTTGTCGTTGCGTCACCCAGTTTGGCCTGAACATACTGCTTATCAGTAATCTACGAGTTTATGAAAATGAACTAATGAAGTAGGGAAGAAAGCATCCGTAAGAAATACGAATCAAAAACAGGTTGGTAAATCATGGTAGCCTAACACGTTGCTGTGTATTTTTACATGGAGCAGCGGGCAGCGCGTTAATTTCAATTAAATGACATAGAAAAACGGGAAAAGTGCGGCAGATGTGGATTTTTATTGCTAAATTTGCACGCAATAAATTTTTAAATAAGGTACCTAAATATGTCATCATTTGTTGCAGATAAAATTATGATGGACGGTCTTACCTTCGATGACGTCCTGTTAGTTCCCGCTTATTCTGAAGTTTTGCCCAAGGAGGTTCAGTTGAAAACCAAATTCTCTCGTCACATCGAGATGAACGCTCCTTTCGTGTCGGCCGCCATGGATACCGTCACAGAATCGGCCATGGCCATCGCTATCGCACGCGAGGGAGGCATCGGCGTGATACACAAAAACATGTCGATTGAGGAACAGGCGCACCAGGTGGCTATCGTGAAGCGTGCCGAGAACGGCATGATTTACGACCCGGTGACCATCCGTCGTGGCAAGACCGTGCGGGATGCCCTAGAAATGATGCGCAGCTATCACATCGGAGGTATTCCTGTTGTTGATGAGGACGGGCATCTGGTTGGCATCGTGACCAACCGCGACCTGCGTTTTGAGCGTCGGTTGGACAAGGCCATCGACGAGGTGATGACACATGAGAATCTGGTGACCACGCATGCCAGAACCGACTTGGCTGCGGCTGCACAAATCTTGCAGGAACATAAAATAGAGAAGTTGCCAGTGGTGGATGCCAACAACAAGTTGGTGGGGCTCATCACTTACAAGGACATCACCAAGGCCAAGGACAAACCCATGGCTTGCAAGGACGAGAAAGGTAGGCTGCGCGTGGCTGCCGGTGTGGGCGTAACGGCCGACACCATGGAGCGTTTGGAAGCATTGGTGGCAGCAGGTGCCGATGCCGTAGTCATTGACACGGCCCATGGTCATTCAAAGGGCGTGGTAGAAAAACTGCGCGAAGCCAAGGCTGCCTTCCCCAATATTGATATCGTTGTGGGTAACGTGGCGACTGCTGCCGCAGCCAAGTTGCTGGTGGACAATGGCGCCGATGCCGTGAAGGTGGGTATTGGTCCGGGTTCGATTTGTACTACTCGTGTGGTGGCCGGTGTGGGCGTTCCACAGTTGTCTGCCGTTTATGACGTGTTCTCCGTACTGAAAGACACGGACGTTCCGTTGATTGCTGATGGCGGTCTGCGCTATTCGGGTGACGTGGTGAAGGCCTTGGCGGCCGGTGGCAGTTCGGTAATGGTGGGTTCGTTGGTGGCAGGTACCGAGGAAAGTCCTGGCGAGACTATCATTTTCAACGGTCGTAAGTTTAAGAGCTACCGCGGCATGGGCAGTCTGGAGGCAATGGAACAGAAGAACGGATCGAAAGACCGCTATTTCCAATCAGACACCACGGACGTTAAGAAGCTGGTGCCGGAAGGCATCGCCGGCCGTGTGCCTTACAAGGGAACCGTTCAGGAGGTGATTTATCAGCTGATGGGTGGCTTGCGTTCCGGCATGGGTTATTGCGGAGCGGCAACCATTGAAGAATTGCATCATGCGAAGTTTGTGCGCATCACCAACGCAGGTGTTTTGGAAAGTCATCCGCACGACATCTCCATCACCAGTGAGGCTCCCAACTACAGCCGGCCGGAATAAACGGTTTTGCGGGAGTTCCCGGTGAAGACAGAATAGCATCGAGACATGAGAAAAATGAAAAAGCTTTTGACCATCATGCTCTGCTGTAGCAGCATGGCTCTGGCACAGCAGGCCGATCCTGTCGTGATGACCATCAACGGTCAGCCCATCACGCGTTCGGAATTTGAATATTCTTACAACAAGAACAATGCGGAAGGCGTAATAGACAAGAAGACCGTTGACGAATATGTGGACTTGTTCATCAACTACAAATTGAAGGTGATAGCCGCCCAGGCCGCTAAGATGGATACGGCTCGCTCGTTCAAAACCGAGTTTGCTACCTATCGCGACCAGCAAATCAGGCCGGCCATGATTACGGATGCCGATGTAGAGCAGCGCGCTCGTGAGATTTACAGAGAAACCCAGCAGCGTGTAGACGGTGCGGGCGGATTGGTAAAAGCGGCACATATTTTGTTTGGTATTCGCCAGACCGATGGTGATGACAAGAAGAACCAGGCGAAACAGCGAGCTGATTCGGCATACAATGCCCTGTTGAAGGGAGCCGACTTTGCTGCATTGGCGCGACAACTTTCTGATGACAGAGGCTCAGCCGAGCAGGGTGGCGAGCTGCCATGGATAGAGAAAGGGCAGACGCTGAAAGAGTTTGAAGACATGGCTTTCTCCCTACGCAAGGGCGAACTCAGTAAACCTTTCCTTTCTCCTGCCGGTTATCACATCGTGTTGTTGAAAGACAAAGGCAATTTCTTCCCATACGATTCGTTGCGAACCAGCATTTTGCGGTTCATCGAGCAGCGGGGCATTCGTGAGCAAATCATCTCGCAAAAGATAGAAACCTTAGCCAAGGCTGCCGGACCCAACGTGACTGCGGACGAGGTGCTGGCCAAGAAGCGCGATGAAATGGTGGCGAAAGATCCTAATTTGAAATATCTCATTCAGGAGTATCACGATGGCCTTTTGCTCTTTGAAATCAGCAACAAGGAGGTTTGGGCCAAGGCGCAGAGCGATGAAAGGGGTCAGGCTGACTATTTTAAGAAAAACAAGAAAAAGTATAAGTGGGAGCAACCCAGATTCAAGGGCATCGCCTACTATACAAAAGACAAAAACGAAGTGAAGGCTGTGCGGAAGGCAGTGAAACATCTGCCGTTTGATCAATGGACAGAGAAACTGCACAGTACATTCAATAACGACAGCATCTTGCGCATCAAAGTAGAAAAAGGTATCTTCAAAGCAGGTGACAATTCGCTGGTAGACAGGAATGTCTTCAAGAAGAAAGTGCCGTTGAAGCTTGAGAAAGATTATCCATACGCTGCCACCTACGGCAAAAAGCTTAAGGCTCCCAAAGACTATCGTGACGTGAAAGCGCAAGTGGTTGCTGACTATCAAGACGAGTTGGAGAAGCAGTGGGTGGAAAGGCTTCGCAAACAATATGCCGTGACCGTGAACCGCAGCGTGCTAGCTACGGTGAACAAGCATTAAGGTTTGGCGATGGCGTAAACAGACAAAACAAGAAACATGAATAAAACTTTTAACGTAGGCTGTGCCCTTTTGGCACTCACGGTTGTGTTGGGAATCAGTGCCCGACCGCATGGTTCGGCTGCCGTTCAGCCTGTGGCCGACTCTACAAATGTGGAGCAGCGTGCCCCCGAGTCGAGTGTCATCGATGAGGTGATTTGGGTGGTTGGCGATGAACCCATCATGAAATCGGATGTGGAAATGTCGCGTTTGCAAGCTGAGGCTGAGGGCATCAAGTTCAAGAGGAACCCTGATTTTGCCATTCCAGAGCAAATTGCCGTTCAGAAGTTGTTTTTGCATCAGGCTGAATTGGACTCTGTGAAGGTACAGGAGTCTCAGGTTTCTTCAAACATCGAACGACAAATCAATCGATGGATTGAGATGGCAGGTGGTTCGGTTGAGCGACTGGAGCAGTATCGTGGACAATCCATTGCCCAAATGCGGGCACAGTTGCGCGATGATTTCCGCAACAACTTGCTCGTGCAGAGCATGCAGGAAAAACTCGTGGAGGATGTGAAGGTGACTCCCTCTGACGTGCGTGCCTATTTCAAAAACCTGCCGGAAGACAGTATTCCCTTTGTGCCAACAGAGGTGGAAGTAGAGATTATCACCCGTACGCCGCGAATCTTACCTGAGGAAATCAATCGGGTGAAGGACGAATTGCGTAACTATACCGAGCGTGTAACCAAGGGTGAAACCACCTTTGCCACGTTGGCGCGTCTTTATTCAGAAGACCCAGGTTCTGCTCGTCAGGGAGGCGAAATGGATTACACAGGACGCGGTATGCTCGACCCGGCATTCGCCAATGTGGCCTTCAACTTGACGGATCCGAAAAAGATTTCGAAGATTGTAGAGACAGAATTTGGTTTTCACATCATTCAGTTGGTTGACAAGCGTGGTGATAAAATCAAGGTTCGCCACATCTTAATCAAGCCGAAGGTTACTGATGAAGAAGTGAACAAAACGCTAATGCGGCTTGATTCCATTGCAACGCAGCTCCGCAAAGACAGCTTTTATATAAAAGATGAGAAATTGTCTTTTGGTGACGTGGCAACGTTTATTTCGGATGATAAGGATACCCGTAACAACAAGGGATTGATGGCTTATCTGGATCCGATGACCGGAAGTTTGTCTTCACGATTTCAGATGAAAGACTTGCCCACAGAAGTGGCCCGAGTGGTAGAAGGTATGAATGTGGGCGATGTGTCTAAACCTTTTAGAATGATTAACAAGCGCGGCAAGACCGTGTGCGCCTTTATCCGACTGCGCAATCGCATCGATGGACATCGTGCCACGATAACGGAAGACTATCAGGTGATGCAGAACATCGTGTTGGCCAAGGAGCGACAAGACTTTATCCATAACTGGGTGGTCAATAAGATTAAGAAAACGTATGTGCGGATGAAAGACCGCTACAAGACGGGTGAATACGAATATGAAGGTTGGGTTAGATGATCAATCGAACAGGTAAATTACTTTCAAAGAGCGGGCATAGAATCAGGTTCATCGTGAGTCTATGCCTGTTTGGACTTTGTATGGCGCAGGTTCTTCCTGCTCAGCGCAACAAGAAAAAGACGCAAAAGAAAGACCGCGTAGAACTCTTGCATGCGGATGAGTTGAGCTATGACCTGTATGGACCTAATCCCGAAGCGCAGATACTCAAAGGACATGTGTCGTTTAGACATCAAGGTGCCAGGCTGACCTGTGACAGTGCTTACTTCTATGAGGCCGACAACTCCATGCAAGCTTTCGGACATGTACGTTTCCGACAAGGCGACACTTTGTCGCTGGTGGCCGACCGAGCTGATTATGATGGACAGGAACAAGTGATGCGGGCCAGGAAGAATGTGGTGCTGAAACACCGCAGACAAATCTTGCGCACCGACAGTCTGGACTATGACCGATTGTACAAGAATGCTTATTTCTTTGAGGGTGGAACGCTGATAGATGGGAAGGACCGATTGGTTTCCGACTGGGGTGAATATAACACCGAGACCCGACAGGCTGTGTTTTACTATAATGTGAAACTCAAGAGCCCCGAACGAGTCGTCACCACAGATACGCTGCATTATGACACCAAGAAATCAATTGCCCATGTGCTGGGTCCTTCTAAGATAACTACCAAGTCGAGTGTGGTGGAGACCAAAGATGCATTTTTCCACACCAAGAGCGACCAGGCGCAGTTGTATGGCAGGTCTACCATTGTGGATGGAGAGAAAACCATTACGGGTGACAGTCTGTTCTATGACAGTCGTACGGGCGACAGCCATGGCAACGGTAACGTGGTGTTCGTTGATAAGAAAAACAAAAACTCACTGCTGGCCAACTATCTTCAGTACAATGAGAAGACAGGGCAAGGTGTGGCCACCGATAGTGCATTGGTCATCGACTATTCACAAAAGGACACGTTGTACATGCATGGTGATACGTTGAAGTTGTTCACCTTTCATATCGATACCGACTCCATGTATCGCAAGGTGCATGCATATCATAAGGTGAGGGTTTATCGAAAAGACCTTCAGGCAGTATGCGACTCGTTGGTGTTCAGTACGGAGGACTCGTGCATGACCATGTATCAAGATCCCATCATCTGGAACAACAATCGCCAGCTTCTGGGAGAACAGATTCATTTGTATATGAACGACAGTACCATTCGTGAGGCGCACGTCATTGGGCAGGCATTCTCGATAGAACAGGCTGACCAAAAAGATCATTACAATCAATTGTCATCGAAAGAAATGCACGCTTACTTCACCGATGGTAACATCAGAAGGACGATTGCAGTGAGCAATGTGCTGTCAGTGTTCTACCCCGTTGATGACAAGGACAGCTCATTGGTGATGATGAATTATCTGGAAACAGATACGATGAAAATGTATTTTGCCGACCACCGGCAGCTCGAGAGGATATGGACACCCAAGGCGGTGGGCACCTCTTATCCGATGTCGCAGATACCAGCCAACAAGGAACGCTTGCCCGACTTTGCCTGGTTTGCGGATATCAGACCGAAAGATAAGGATGATGTTTTCCGTTGGCGAAGGAAAGAAGGAGGCAATAAGCTGAAGTATGTACCACGACAGCAGGCTCCGCTGCAACGATTGAATCGAAAGAAAGGAGCAACGCCATGAGTTTCTTTCAGCAACCAAAGCCGCGTGGCTTTCAGCATCAGTATCTCTATGTGGACGAACGAAAAGAACGTCTGGAGGCGATGGAGCGCCGGGCGAAGGCTGCGTTGGGCCAACAAGAGAAGCAACCTTATGATGCTGAAGCGCAGTTGAAGGGAACCATCAGACGCTCTACCCATCATGCCCACCGAAGGAAATCTCTTTCGATTGCCACCGTGTTGCTGCAAGCACTGTTCGTTGTGTTGCTGGCATTCGTTGTGCTGTGGTTGCTCATTCAACTGAAGGGGCTGCCCGTATAGAAAACAATAAAAGGAGAAAGAACCAGGAGAATGAAGGACGTCATACAACTTTTACCCGACATCGTAGCCAATCAGATAGCCGCTGGTGAAGTGATTCAGCGCCCCGCAAGTGTTATCAAAGAGCTTGTGGAAAATGCTGTTGATGCCGACGCCAAGGAAATCAACGTCCTTGTTGAGGACGCTGGACGGACTTCCATCCAAGTGATTGATGACGGAAAAGGTATGTCTGGCACGGATGCTCGCTTGTCGTTTGAACGCCATGCCACGTCAAAAATCCGCAAGGCCGATGATTTGTTCGCCTTGCAAACCATGGGCTTTCGTGGTGAAGCCCTGGCATCCATCGCTGCAGTGGCGCAAATAGAATTGAAGACGCGGCGGGAAGAAGATGAGTTGGGTACTCATTTGTCCATCGCTGGGTCCAAATTTATGGGACAAGAACCTTGTTCATGTCCGGTAGGCAGTAATTTCTTGGTTGCCAATTTGTTCTATAACGTCCCAGCTCGTCGCCGTTTCCTCAAATCAAACACCACAGAACTTAACCATATCATCTCGGCTTTCGAGCGCATTGCCTTGGTCAATCCACAGCTGGCCTTTACCTTATACAGCAATGGATCAGAACTGTTTAACCTCCGTCCTGGAGGACTGAAACAGCGAATCGTTGACATTTTTGGTAAGCGCATCAACCAAGACCTGCTGCCATTGGGCGTGGAGACGTCGATGTGTAAGCTGACTGGTTTTGTCGGCAAGCCTGAATCGTCTAAGAAAAAAGGAGCGCATCAGTATTTCTTCGTCAACAACCGCTACATGCGGCATCCTTATTTCCACAAGGCCGTGATGAACGCCTTCGAGCGATTGGTGCCGCAAGGCGAGCAGGTACCTTATTTTATTTACTTCGAGGTGAAGGCGCAGGATATCGATGTCAATATCCATCCCACCAAGACTGAAATCAAGTTTGAGAACGAACAGGCAATCTTTCAAATCCTGTTTGCGGCCGTGAGAGAGGCTGTGGGACTTTTCAATGATGTGCCATCCATCGAGTTTGACACGCAGGGACAGCCCGATATTCCCGTCTACACGCCTGGGAAAGATGGCGCGATGGTGCCAAAGGTGAACTACAATCCGCAATACAATCCGTTCAAAGGTGGTGAACCCGCATCCAAGCCGTCGGCCGACCATTGGGAACAGCTTTACGACAGCATCGGGCAACCGCCCACCATGCCCAATGTCTTTGACCAGTCTACTAATGAAGGGGTAGGCACCGACGATGAACTGGTGGAAGACAAATCTCCTATACATTATCAATATAAGGGGCAATACATCATGACGGCCGTCAAGTCGGGATTGATGATGATAGACCAGCACCGCGCCCACATCAGGGTGTTGTACGAACGATATTTGCAGCAAATCAAAAACCAGAAAGCCTATCCGCAGAAAATGCTGTTCCCCGAGTTGATTGAATTCTCTCCATCCGAAGCGATGAACTTTGCCAAGCTCATGCCAGAATTTGTCGCCATGGGTTTCGAGTTTACCGCCATGGGCAATCATGACTATGCCATTCAGGCAGTCCCATCGGGGATAGAAGGACTAGATGCCGTCCAATTGATACACGACATGCTGGTGTCTGCCAAGGAGAAAGATTCCAGTGCGATAGAAGACGTACACCGGGCTTTGGCCTTGAGCTTGGCGCGAAACGCTGCTTTGCCGACAGGACAAGTGCTGAATAATGACGAGATGGAAAACCTGGTCAACAGTCTGTTCAGGTGTCAAAATGTAAATTATACTCCTGGTGGTAAATCTATTTTACACATCCTCCAACAGTCTGAAATAGAGCGATTGTTCGATTCACCAAGACCTAAAATAGACCAGAATTATTAAAAAAGTTGTTTTTTTTCATCAAAAACGTTGATTTCTGGCAAAAAAATGATTATATTTAATTTTTATTATTATCTTTGTCCACGATTAGCACTATATGCTATCATGTTTAAGAAAATTTTTTTGATTGTTTAATAAATAAAGGTTATGAGAAAATTTTTAATCGTTTTGGCATTTGCCGGCGTTTCTATGTGCTCAATGGCACAAGACGCAGACCCTACGTTGAAGCACAGCGTAGCAACCAACTCTTTCTGGAGTAACTGGTTTATCCAGCTAGGTGGTGAGTGGAATGCTTGGTATTCTAGTGAAGAACATGGAAATGGTTTGGAAAGAAGTCCATTCAAAGATTTCCGTTCTAGCCCCGCTGCATCAGTAGCTGTAGGTAAGTGGTTTACACCTGGCCTCGGTCTCCGCACAAAGTTGCAGGGTGTTTGGGGTAAAACCGTATATGCTGATAAGGCAGGAAAACCAGTGGGAGATGATAACAAGTATTGGATTTTGAACGAGCATGCATTGTTCAACTTGAGCAACATGCTTTGTGGTTACAATCCAAATCGTGTTTGGAACTTCATTCCATTCGCAGGTGCTGGCTTTGGTCGCACGATGACACACAACTTGTATGCTATGGACCTGAGCGTTGGTATCTTGAATACATTCCGTTTGGGTCAACATGTAGCCCTTCACTTGGAGGCAGGTTGGAATCGTTTGGAAAGCGACATCGACGGTGGTACCACATTGACAAACGCTAATCGCGGATGGGATTCACACGACAACAACTTCTATGGCGAACTTGGCTTGACCTTCAACTTGGGTAAGGCTTCATGGGATCGCGTTCCTGATGTTGATGCTATCAAGGCTTTGTCACAGTCACAGATTGACGCACTCAATGCACAGCTCAATGACGCTAATGCAGAGAATGCTCGTTTGAAGGACATGTTGGCTAACCAGAAGCCAGCTGAAACTCCAGCTACTGTTAAGGAATTCGTTACAACTCCTGTATCTGTATTCTTCAACATCAACAAGACCAACATCGCTTCTCAGAAGGATCTCGTAAACGTACAGGCTGTTGCTAAGTATGCTAAAGAGAACAACGCTCGCTTGATGGTTAACGGTTATGCTGACAGCGCAACCGGTAAGCCCGATTACAACCAGTGGTTGTCAGAAGAGCGTGCCAAGACAGTTGCTAACGAGCTTGTTAAGATGGGCGTAAGCCGCGACAACATCTCTACCAAGGGTAACGGTGGTGTTGATGAGCTTTCTCCAATCTCATTCAACCGTCGTGCTACTGTTAAGATTTCTGAGTAATTTAGAAGAATCTTATCTCATATAAGATATTACATCATGAGAGAGGTGTTTCACGAGATGGAACGCCTCTCTTTTTGCTTTTTATAAACACTCGGCTGAGGCTATCTTGGTCATTTACAAATAAAAAGAATCATGGTTAACTGGCTGTCTTCTCTACGTTACTGGTTCAAGCGGAGCATGGTTTTCATGCGTCGTTTCACGCATTCGCGGGGCTTTGGCATACAGTCGCCGTCGGCTTATAGGTTTGACAGAGAGGTCATCAATGCGCATCGTCTTTATGATGCTTACACTGATTTGAAGCATGCCTTTCCGCATGAAGGTCGGTTGACGCTGAA
>URFI01000006.1 GCA_900547085.1 uncultured Prevotella sp. | reverse complement strand
TGTTGTTACATCCCAGGCGAGTCCCCTTCAAAATGCTGACAAAGGGATAAATCACACAGTTGTCTCCTATCACTACATCTTCTTCAATATATACGAAAGGGAAGATTTTACAATTGTTTCCAATCTTCGCTTTGGGTGATATTTCCGCTTTCTCACTGATATCGTATGCCATAATTTTTAGTTTTTTAGTTTATAGTTTATTAGTTGATGAGTTGGTACATCATGCAGGTCGAACCTTATCTCATAGGACTATTTTGCCTGATTGGTTCTACCTTGTCAACCTATCAACTATCCTATGCTATTATTTCACACCGCCGCCGAGGGCCTGATAGAGGTTTACAACAGCCTGCATCTTGTGAAAATCGTCCGTAATCTTAGCCATCTGCGCATTGAGAAGGGTTTGCTGAGCAGTGATTACCTCAAGGTATGTACTGCTCGACTGACTTAAAAGAAGCTTGGTATCCTCCACATTTTGTTGCAGAGTTTGTATTTGTTTAGCTTCAATCTTGCTCTTTTCATCCGACGAATGGTAAAGCACAAGTGCGTTACTCACTTCATTTCCGGCCTTCAATATGCTATTCTGCCACGTGTTGAAGGCCTTTTCATATTGCGCTTCAGCAACGCGTAGGCCTGCAATAATCTTTCCCTTTTGGAAAATAGGCTGCACCAAACTGCCGACGGCCGATAGCATCCATTTGCCTGGATTGATGACCGCAGCTCCCGCACTGTTGGTAAACATGCCGGTAGGAGCAATCGTTAGACTTGGATAAAAACGGCTTCGAGCGGTTTCAACACCATAGAAACATTCGGCTAATTGCATCTCAGCCGCATGAACGTCGGGACGATTGGCCAGCAACTGGATGCCGATGCCGGTAGATAAGTTCGTGGGCAGAGCCTGATTCTCAAGCCTTCCGCGCGAAATACTCTGTGCCGGTTGTCCAATCAAGAGCGACAAAGCGTTCTCCGTTTCACGTATTTGGCGCACCAAATCGGTCTTTTTGGCCTCCACTGCATAGTAGTTTGCTTCGGCACTCTGCACACCTGTCGACCGAATACCGCGTCCAAGATCTTTCAATACCTTCATCTTGTCCCACGTTTCTTTGGTCAATTCGTGCATGTTGTTGACGATTTCGAGCTGCTTGTCGAGCATCAAGAGGGTGTAATACATATTCGCTACCCCGCTGATGATATTGGTTTTGACCAACGTCTGATAGTCCTTTGTGGCCAATAATGCTACCTGTGCGGCACGTTTCTGACTGAGCAAATTGCCAAAGAGGTCAACATTCCAACGGGCAATTGATAAGTTGAAATGGCCTTTCCACCATCCCAAGAAGCGATGGTTCCCTGGGGAGCAAAGGTGAAAGAAGGCAGAAAAGACAACCTGGCTGCTTTCAATTGTGCCTCAGCCATCTTCACGTTCAGCGCAGCATTCAGAAGATCAACATTGTTAGTCAACGCCCTTTCGATGTGCGTTTGCAATTGTGGATCGGTAAACACACTGCGCCAAGGCATGTTACCAAAGCTCGTAGTGTCTGTCACAACCAACGTATCTGTCATCGAAAGCGAATCACGAACGATTCCCTTGGTGCTCACATTGGGGCGTTGGTACGTTCCATAGAGGCTCTTGCAGCTGGTCAAAGCCAATGCTGCAAGTCCCATAATCATTATATTTTGTATTTTCATCACTATTCTTTATTATTCTCATCTACTGTGATTCCTACCGGGCGACGCGCGTATTGTTGCAGTTCAGCCTCTGCTTCAGAGTTCTCTTCATCGTCAAACTTAATCGGTGTGAATCTCTCCTGCAATGCCTGGAAGATGACAAACAAACCCGGAACAACAAACAATTGACAGAGCGTACCAATCAACATACCTCCTACAGCGGCCGCACCCAGCGTTTGATTACCATTCTTTCCCACGCCCATGGCAAACATCATGGGCAACAAACCGATGACCATGGCCAACGAAGTCATCAAGATGGGTCGCAAACGAGCACCCGATCCAAGAATGGCAGACCATGTAATGGCCATACCGGTGCGCCGTCTTTCAAGTGCGAACTGCACAATCAGAATGGCATTCTTGGCCAACAAACCTATCAACATAATCAGAGAAATCTGCATATAGATGTCATTGTTGTGTCCAAACAACTGCGTGAAGAGGAAAGCACCCGCCAATCCAAACGGTATAGAGAGGATAACTGCGAAGGGCAACAGGTAACTTTCGTACTGCGCTGCCAATATCAAATACACGAATAAGAAGCACAATACAAATATTATGCCAGTGACGTTGCTCGATTCACTCTCTGACCTTGACAAGCCAGAGAAGTCGTATCCGTAGCCTTGAGGCAAGTCTGTCGCGGCAACTTCCTTGATGGCTTGAATGGCTTCACCTGTGGAATAACCGCTATTCAGCGTTACCTGTACGTTGATACTCGTAAACATATTGAATCGATTGATGTTTGATGGGCCGAAAACACGCTTCATCGAAATGAAACTTTGCACGGGTGCCATGCCGCCAGGTGTACGAACATAGATGTCATTCAGCCCTTCCGGACGCTCACGACTGGACACATCGCCCTGAATCATAACACGATACAGCTTGCCGTATGCATTGAAGTTAGAGGCGTACATGCCGCCGTAATACCCCTGAAGCGTACTCAAAACGGTGGCAGGAGATATGCCTGCCTGCTTACATTTAGCCACATCCACATCAATCAGATACTGAGGATAGTTTGGATTGTACGAGGTCATGGCCATTTGTATCTCCGGACGCTTGTTCAATTCGGCCAAATAAGCCTTTGTTACTTGGAAGAATTTATTCAAATCGCCACCCGTTTTGTCCTGCAACACCAAGGAGACGCCGTTGCTCAAGGCAAAACCAGGAATCATAGGTGGCGCGAATGCCAAGATTTGAGCATCCTTTATCTGAGCCGTCTGCTTATAAATCATGCCTAAAACCGCCATGGCACTTTGCCCCATGTTACGCTCACTAAAAGGCTTCAACTTAATAACAAAGGTGGCTTGGTCAGACCCTTGCCCGGCAATGAAGTTGAATCCTTGCAGCTGTTCGCGGCTCTGAATGGCGGGATTGCTGGCCAACATGGCATCAACCTGGTCGATCACTTGCTGCGTGCGCACCGCACTTGTTGCCGGAGGCATAGACACTGTACAGAACAGTGTACCCGTATCTTCATCCGGAACCAATCCTGTTTTGGTTGTCTTCATGGTCAAGAGCAAAGCTATTGCACCCACCACAATGAAGACACCCGTAAGAATTGGCTTCCTAACCAGCTTTTGCAATCGATTTTTGTATTTACCCAAGACCTTCTCATAACTGGTGTTAAACGACGCATGAAAACGGTCTATCCTACTCATCTTGCGCTCGGTTCCATCCTCATTCTTTGGTTTCAGGAAGATGGCACACAATGCTGGAGAGAGCGTTAATGCGTTCAAAGCCGATATGATGATTGACACCGCCATAGTCACACCAAACTCTCGGTAGAACGTTCCTGATGTTCCACCGATGAACGACACCGGAACGAACACAGCAGCCATCACCAACGTGATGGAAATAATGGCACCCGCAATTTCGTTCATCGCATCAATGCTGGCCGTCAACGCACTCTTATACCCCAAATCCAACTTGGCATGAACGGCCTCAACCACCACGATGGCGTCGTCAACCACGATGGCTATCGCCAGCAAGAGGGCCGACAGCGTAAGCAAGTTGATGGAGAATCCGAACAATTGCAAGAAGAAGAAGGTTCCTATCAGTGACACCGGCACGGCAATCAGCGGAATCAAGGTAGAACGGAAGTCCTGTAAAAAGATGTAAACCACCAAGAATACCAGCAGCAAAGTAATGACCAATGTCTTGAGAACCTCTGCGATAGAAGCATAAAGGAACTCGGTCACATCATAGTTAATCTTGTATTCCATGCCCGGCGGGAAGTTCTTTGCCTGATTTTCCAATTCAGCTTTCACCGCCTTAGCAATGTCGTTGGCGTTCGAACCCGCAATTTGTTGAACCATACCCATGGACGATGGTTGGTTGTTGTTGCGCATGCTCACGGCATAAGTCAATCCACCAAGTTCTATCTTTGCCACATCTTTCAACTTCAGGGTCTGCCCGGTCTGCGTACTGTGCAAGATAATGTTGCCAAACTCGTCGGCTGTTTTCAGACGACCTTTATAGCGCATCACATACTCGTAGGCCATGTTGCTCTGTTCACCGAACGAACCAGGGGCAGCTTCCACGTTTTGTTCGGCCAACGCGCCAACGATGTCAGATGGCATCAAGCCATACTGTTTCATTACGTCAGGCTTCAACCAGATACGCATGGAGTAGGTCTTCATACCTGGGCTCTGCACGTCACCCACGCCTTGAACACGCTTGATGGCCGGAATGATGTTGATGTTGTTGTAGTTGGTTAAAAACCTATCATCGTATTTGCCACCTTCCGACGTCAGCGTGTACATCAACACCTGCGAGGTTTGACGCTTGGATACGGTCACACCCACGCGGTTTACCTCTGCCGGCAGCAAGCCTTGAGCTTGCGAAACGCGGTTCTGCACGTTGACGGCACACATGTCAGGATTGGTTCCCTGACGGAAATAAATGGTAATCTGCGCCGCACCTGCGTTGGTAGCCTGCGAGGTCATGTACTCCATGTTCTCCACTCCGTTGATGCTTTCCTCAAGGGGAGCGAGCACAGAGTTCTTCACCGTCTCAGCATCTGCGCCGATGTAACTGGTCCATACAGAAATGGTAGGTGGCGCTAGATCCGGATATTGCTCGATGGGAAGCGTGGACAGTCCGATGAATCCCAAGATCACGATGACCACGGAGATCACCGTTGACAATACCGGTCGCTTGATAAATTTTGTAAATGTCATAATTCGTTGTTGTTTTCTCGCTTACTTTTCAGCATTTATGACAGGCTGGTTCTTACCCCAACCCATCAAAAGAGCCTTTATTTAAAAGCCTCTTTCATCTTTCCGTAGTCACCCTGAATCTCGCCAAGTTTCTCTGCATCAGCTATTTTCTTGGCGTACTGTGCCTGCGTGATGGGCTTGATTTCCATGCCATCGCTCAACTTTGTGATGCCATTGGTAACGATGCGGTCGCCCACTTTCAGTCCCTCTGTCACGATATAGTTTTGTCCATCGTTTTGCGGAGCTACCTTAATTTCCGTGTACTTGACCTTGTTGTCCTTGCCAACCGTATAAACAAAAATCTTATCCTGCACCTCGGTTGCATACGACTGTGGAATAACGATGGCTTGGTTGCTTACCCGTGGCACGATGATAGAGCCCGATCCGCCACTCTTCAACAACCGATTTGGATTTTTGAAGTGTGCAATCAGCGTCAAGGTACCAGTGGCTTGGTCTATCACACCACTCATCTTCACCACCTTACCAGGCTGGTTGTAGATGGTACCATCGGCCATCTGCAATTTTACCGCTGGCATCGATGCGATGACAGCCGACATGTTGCCCGATGTCTTGGTCATTTCCAGCACATCTTTTTCAGTCATGGAGAAGTAAACCTCCATGGTGCTGTTGTTGGAAACGGTGGTCAACGGCGTGGGACTTGAAGCGCTTACCAAGGCTCCCACCTTGAAAGGAAGGCTGCCAACGACACCTGCCGCAGGACTCTTCACATAACAAAAACTCAACATCTCTTTCGCCGAAGCCAGCGCAGCTTGTGCCTGAGCCACCGCTGCCTGGGCCGTTGCGTAAGTGTTTTGAGCTGATTGTAATTCGTATTGCCCAATGACATTGCTCTTGAACAACTGCTCACTGTTCTCGTAAGTCAACTTTGCCGTGTTGAGTTGCGACTTGGCTGAGTTTACGGCAGCCTGCGCTTGACGAACCGATGCCTGATAAGTACTGTTGTCTATCACGAACAACACCTGGCCCTTGCCTACTGTTTGGCCCTCTTTCACGTTCAGTTTTGTAATGAATCCCGACACCTTCGGCCGAATCTCAACATCTTGAATACCCTTGATCACGGCCGGATAAGTGGTCTGGGTTGTAGAACCCGTCGACTTGATTTGCGTGACAGGATATTCGTTGTCACCGAATTTCATGCTGGGTTTACCGCCACACGAAACCAAGAGTGCAGCCATGGCTGCAAACAAAAACATACTTTTTTGTCTCATACCTTTATATAATCTATTATTTTTCATTCTTTTTCAAAAAAACATACGATTAGAACCTAATCGAAAACTATTGCAAGTCTATAAGTTTTTGTCATGCAAAATTACATGATTTTTTCTCACTATGGCATCAATGCCACTTACATTTAACATATATTATCTGCAAATAACGAAAATAGATGATTTACATCAAGTGGATGCAAACATTCTTCATTGGATCCAAAATTCAAAAACACGCACATCAAACGGATTGGAGAAAGATGAAAGTAAGCGTTAGTATCGATACTATCTTACCCCAACCAAGACGTCAAAAACGGGTTGACTGGGATGTTGAAAAATCTTGCAAACCCGCTCAAATACTCGCGTATTTGCAAGCAACTGCCTCGGTGGTCGAAAATACGCGAATTTTGTATGTGCTTCACACTCATTCAATTACATAGATATACCCTATCAACGACATCTCAAAAACAGCCAAATTGCACGCCAAGAGCATTGAGTTTGACCAGCAACGGACATGCTTTTCAGGGGCAAAAAGCATGCTATAGAAGACCAAAGTCAATGCTTTTGGCCAAACAAGGGCATCAGAAAGTGATTTTTTAAGCTAAAATTGGCTGGATTTTCTCTAGAATGCAAGTTTTGAGATGACCAAAAATATTGACAAAACCGTGATTTTTTTACTCCTATTTTTGAGGTACGTCCAACCCCATTTTTTTGGCTTTTTCAATCAAAAGAGCCATCAACGGTTCGCGTTCGTTCGGCACCTTGTTATCAAGCACCGCATCTTTCAAGGTCTGCTTCAACGTCCCCACCTCGCGCGATGGCTGCAAGTGGAACATCTCCATAATCTCGTTTCCGTCAATGCAAGGCTGCAACAGCCGCTTGTAGTCGCGCTCTTTCAGGTCATCCAGCTTCTCGCGTACCATGCGAAAGTTGTCCAAGAACCGCTGTTTGCGCTGTGCGTTTTTACTGGTAATGTCGGCCTCGCACAACGTCATGAGGCCGTCGATGTCGTCACCGGCATCGTTCATCAAGCGACGAACGGCACTATCGGTCACCTCTTCATCAGCGATGGCGATGGGACGCATGTGCATATCAACCATCTTTTGCACATACTTCATCTTGCTGTCCATTGGAAATTTAAGTCGTCTGAAGATGCCTGGAATCATCTTGGAGCCAATGTAATTATGGTTATGGAACGTCCATCCTGCCTGAACGTCCCACCTTTTGCTGCGTGGTTTTCCGATGTCATGGAACAAGGCGGCCCACCTAAGCCACAAGTTGTCGGTATGTTGGCAAATGTTATCAACCACCTCCAGGGTATGATAGAAATTGTTTTTATGCGCTCGGCCGTTCCTTGTTTCCACGATGTCCATGAGGGTGAACTCAGGCAAGATGAGTTCAAGCAGTCCACAGCGATGCAGTTCTACGAATCCCCGACTGGGGTGGTCGGTCATCATGATTTTGTTCAGCTCGTCGGCGATACGTTCGCCACTCACAATCTTGATGCGTTCTCTGTTGCGCTGCAATGCCTCAAAGGTTTCATCCTCGATAAAAAACTTCAATTGTGTGGCGAAACGCACGCAGCGCATCATGCGCAATGGATCGTCAGAGAAGGTGATATCGGGGTCGAGCGGTGTACGAATGATGCCGTCTTCCAAGTCTAAAAGACCGTCAAAGGGATCAACCAGTTCGCCAAACCTCGCCTCGTTGAGGCAGATAGCCATGGCGTTGATGGTGAAATCACGTCGGTTTTGGTCGTCCTCCAAGGTGCCATCCTCAACCACTGGCTTGCGTGAATCGTGGCTGTAGCTTTCTTTTCGGGCACCCACGAACTCCACCTCCAGCCCCCGATACTTCACCTGCGCCGTTCCAAAATTGCGAAATACCGACAGATGGGCTTGCTTGCCCAGCCGCTGCTTCAAGGTCTCTGCCACTTTAATGCCGCTGCCCACCACCACCACGTCGATGTCGTTGGACGGTCGTTCGAGAAAAAGGTCGCGAACATAGCCACCCACTACATAGCATTCCAGCTGCAAGTCATCGGCCACAGCGGATAGGTGATGAAAGATAGGTTGATCAAGGAGATGAGCCAAGTCGGCATTGGAGAGATTACGCATGTTGAAACTATAAAACTTCTTAAGTGGCTGCAAAGTTACTAAAAATTAGCCATGTTTTGGGTGCTATGAAAGAGAAAAATCGTATTTTTGCGACATGAAGAAATATATGTGGTTGATTCTGTGTACGCTTCTCATCTGTTCGTGCACACCATCTGAAGACGAAAAAGCAGCAAGATTGCTCTCCCAGATTAAAACCTTATATAAGGACGGTTGCTATAACGAAGCACTCGACTCCATCATGGCACTGCGCATGCGGTTTCCCAAAGCCATAGAGAGCCGCAAGGAAGCCCTTCGCATTTGGCAAAATGCTTCCCTAAAGCAAGCACAGGCAGACAT
The DNA here is from genome assembly GCA_900547085.1 of uncultured Prevotella sp. Lineage (GTDB taxonomy): Bacteria > Bacteroidota > Bacteroidia > Bacteroidales > Bacteroidaceae > Prevotella. Next base: position 18,722 of record URFI01000006.1, on the reverse strand, counting down.
TGCCCAGACCGACTCGGCACTACAAACTGTCTTGAGAAGCATCCCCATGGAATCGAATCTGTACAAAGCCAACATGATGAGGGTGGAACGCGACTCGCTGAAGGCGCGCTATGAGGCCATGTGCGGCGTGGTGCGAATGATTAGAATGCGGCAGAAACAGGGGCTGTAGCACAGGTTTCAGATACGTCATGCAACCTGGAGGGCTGCGCAAAAGATAGAGAATGAAGAACGACTGGCGAGAGATAACCCCGCAAAGCGATTCTTCATTTTTTTCATTGTTAACCTATCAACCTATTCAGCGCAGATCTGTCGGCGAAAAATCGACATCCACTTCCTTTGGATATTTCATGAAAATTGACTAATTTTGCAAACAATAAATATGAACAATACGAAGACAGAAGAGCAGTTCAAGAAGGTGCTGACCGAATGTCGCACGCTCTTTGAGAAGAAACTTCACGATTACAGTGCGTCGTGGCGCATTCTGCGTCCGTCGTCATTGACAGACCAGCTGTTCATCAAAGCCAAGCGCATACGCTCATTGGAAATCAAGAAAGAAGCCATGATAGACGAAGGCATCCGCCCGGAATTCATGGCCTTGATTAACTATGGCATCGTGGGGCTGATTCAACTGGAGAAGGGGTTCGTTGACGAAATTGACATCAACACCGAGCAGGCCATGGCGTTGTACGACCGACATGCGAGCGAAGCACTCACACTGATGGTGAAAAAGAACCACGACTACGATGAGGCGTGGCGCTCGATGCGCGTGAGCAGCTACACAGACTTTATCTTGACAAAGATACAACGAATCAAAGAACTGGAAGACATCCATGGACAGTCACTCGTTTCTGAGGGCATCGACTCCAATTTGATGGACATCATCAACTACGCTGTCTTCGGTGTTATCAGGCTCAGTGAATAAACTCAAGACGATATTGACCAACATTTGCCGCCTGCTCCTGGGGGTGACATTCATCCTTTCGGGATATGTCAAGGCCATTGACCCATTAGGGACGCAATATAAGATAGAAGACTATCTGGAAGCATTGGCATGGCAAGGCATGGTTCCCGACTGGATGACGTTGGGAGCTTCGGTGGTTCTGTCGGCTTTGGAATTCTGCTTGGGCGTGTTCATCCTGCTGGCCATCAGGCGGCGAGTGGTGTCGAAAATCACGCTGGTTTTCATGGCAATCATGACAGTTGTTACGCTGTGGTTGGCCATCGCCAATCCCATCAGCGACTGTGGGTGCTTTGGTGACGCTATCAAACTAAGCAATACGGAGACATTGTTGAAGAACATTGTGCTGCTGGGTTGCGCCATTGTCTTGGCCATTTGGCCGACACGCATGTGGCGTTTCATATCAAGACCCAACCAATGGATTGTGTTCAACTATACCATCTTCTTCATCATCGTGTCCAGTCTATATTGTCTGTACAAACTGCCGCTGTTCGATTTCAGGCCTTATCATGTGGGAGCCAACATCCAACAGGGCATGGTGATTCCCGAAGAAGCGGAGCAACCCAAGTTTGAAACAACGTTCTTGCTGAAAAAAAATGGTGTTACCAAGGAGTTTACATTGGAGAATTATCCAGACTCCACATGGACATTTGTGGACAGTAAGACCGTTCAGACGGCGCAAGGGTATGTGCCTCCCATACACGACTTCAGCATACAAACCCAGCAGGGAGATGACCTCACCCAGGAAGTGTTGAACGATACGAGTTACACCTTCTTGCTCATCTCACCTCATCTGGAATATGCGGACGATTCAAACTTTGGGGATATTGACAGGATCTACGAGTATGCACAGACGTACAATTATCCTTTTTATTGCCTCACGTCGAGTACCGAGCCGCACATCAAGCGTTGGCAGGATCTAACGGGTGCCGAATATCCGTTCTGCATGACTGACGAAACCACGCTGAAGACCATCATCAGGAGCAACCCTGGGCTGCTTTTACTGAAAAAAGGTACCATCATTAGGAAATGGAGCCACAACGACTTGCCGAAAGAAGCGGACATGCAACGCCCGTTGAACGAAGAAGTGATTGGGCAAGTGCCGGCCAACAGCGTACCAACCAGGATAACAGAAATCTTCTTGTGGTTCATCCTGCCGTTGATGTTGCTGACCATTGCCGACCGTCTTTGGGCCTGGAGCCAGTGGTTGAAGTTCAAGAAAAAGAAAGAAGAACGCTATCAAAAGAAAGAAAAAGAAAATAAATCAACTCTTAAAAAAGAATAGTAAAATGAGAAAGAAAATCGTAGCAGGCAACTGGAAGATGAATCTGAACCTCCAAGAAGGTGTTGCTTTGGCAAAAGAAATCAATGCAGCATTAGTAGCTGAAAAGCCCAACTGCGGCGTTATCATCTGCACACCGTTCATTCACTTGGCATGTGTAGCAGACGTATTGGATAAAAACTTGGTTGGTCTTGGTGCTGAGAACTGTGCCGATAAGGAAAAAGGAGCCTATACAGGTGAGGTTTCTGCAGAGATGGTAAAGAGCACCGGAGCACAATATGTCATTCTTGGACACTCGGAAAGACGTCAATATTACAAGGAAACTCCAGAAATCTTGAAGGAGAAAGTGCAGTTGGCATTGAAGAATGGCCTGAAGGTTATTTTCTGCATTGGCGAGACTTTGGAAGAGCGCGAGGCCAACAAGCAGAACGAAGTGGTAAAGGCAGAACTCGAAGGTTCTGTATTTAACCTTTCTGAAGAGGAGTTCAAGAACATCATTATCGCCTACGAACCCATCTGGGCTATTGGTACTGGTAAGACTGCTACAGCCGATCAGGCAGAAGAGATTCATGCCTATATTCGTTCAATCGTTGCTGAAAAGTATGGTAACGAAGTGGCTCAGGACACCACTATCTTGTACGGAGGCAGCTGCAAAGCCAGCAACGCACCTGAATTGTTCGCTAAAGAAAACATCGATGGCGGTCTGATTGGTGGCGCATCACTTAAATGTGCCGACTTCAAGGGCATCATTGACGCTTGGAAGAAATAAGACTCCACTCTTGTTGAGTGAGGCAAGGCCCATCCAATAGTGAGCCTTTGTCTCACTCGACATTTTTGAATTAACACCAAAGAAAAATGAAGAAATTCGTCACTTTATTCATCATCATCATTTGTTCAGTAACATTTGCTGATGCACAGACTTTCCTTGAGCATCTTCAGAAGAAGGAGCCAGGAAAAGCATCTGTCAAAGTTAGCCAGAGTAAGGATATCGACGAATTGGTTAACGGAAAAGCGAAAACCGCTACAACACAGACTGGCAGGACTGATAACAAAACGCAAGACGTAAAAAATGTTGCAGCAACAAAGAATCAAAACTCACCTGCAGTAACAACAAACCCGGTGGAGAAGAATGGTCAGAAACCTAAAGAGGGAGCTGAAACGAAACATGATTCCACGGCTAGACATGAAGATAAACGACTGCAAAACGAAGAAACTTCGACCAATGAGATGGAGATTCCCACCGTCGACTTGCGCAAAAAGGTGATGCGAAAAGGGTACAAGATCAACGGATACCGTGTACAAGTCTATGCTGGAGGCAACTCACGAGCCGACAGACAACGAGCAGAAGCCGCCAGAGACATCATCAAACAGACCTTTCCAAATGAGCCGGTTTACGTTCATTTCTATTCTCCCAGATGGATTTGTCGCGTAGGCAACTATAGAAGTTATGAAGAAGCGGCTCACATACTCAAGCAAGTGAAAGGTCTTGGGTATAAACAAGCCAGCATTGTACGCGGCAAAATCACTGTACAATATTAAACAATAGAAACGAAGAAACAAATGAATTCAGATACTGAATTTCGTGAAGGCCTGGACGAACTGGCCTCACATTACGAAAAAATATTATCACTTCTCGGCGAAGACCCACAGCGCGAAGGCCTACAGAAGACTCCCATGCGCGTGGCAAAAGCCATGCAAGTGCTGACAAGAGGTTACGCACAAGACGCCAAACAAGTGCTTCTCGATGCGCTATTTGATGAGAAATACAATCAAATGGTCATCGTCAAAGACATTGATTTCTTCTCCATGTGCGAGCACCACATGCTACCTTTTTATGGAAAAGTGCATGTAGCCTACATCCCCAACGGCCACATCACCGGATTAAGTAAAATAGCTCGCGTGGTAGACATATACAGTCACCGTCTGCAAGTGCAAGAACGTCTGACGCAACAAATCGGAGATTGCATCCAAAGTGCACTCAAACCCTTTGGAGTGATGGTAGTGATTGAAGCTAAACACATGTGCATGCAGATGCGCGGAGTAGAGAAACAAAACTCCATCACCACCACCAGTGCGTTCAGTGGTGCCTTCAATCAAGCCAAAACCCGTGAGGAGTTCATGAATCTTCTGCGTGGGGAATCAAAGAGAATATAAATACATTTTCAACAATAACGTTTGGCATCCGTCCTCTTTCATTGTGGTGTTTCCTCACCATCAACATGCAATTGGACGACAATTCGGCCTTCTCAAAATCAACATAAGACGGCAACTTGAGGATTGCCAAACACAATTATTCACAATCAAGCTAAGTATATGAAGTTTATCTCATGGAACGTTAACGGGCTAAGGGCCTGTGTGAAGAAGGATTTTGAAGCATCATTCCATCATTTGGACGCTGACTTTTTTTGTTTGCAAGAAACCAAAATGCAGGCAGGCCAATTGGACTTACAGTTTGAAGGCTATCAATCGTACTGGAACTATGCCGACAAGAAAGGCTATTCGGGTACCGCCATCTACACCAAACACGAACCACTGAACGTGACGTTTGGCTTGGGAATAGACGAACACGACCACGAAGGACGGGTGATAACCATGGAGATGGATGACTTTTTCCTCATCACCGTCTATGTTCCAAACTCGCAAGATGAGCTTCGCCGACTTGACTATCGCATGCAATGGGAAGACGATTTCCGCACTTACGTCAAGCAACTGGATGCCATCAAACCAGTGATTATCTGCGGAGACCTGAACGTTGCTCATGAAGAAATCGACCTAAAGAACCCCAAGACCAATCGCCGCAATGCCGGTTTTACGGACGAAGAGCGTGAAAAGATGACCATTTTGCTTAACAATGGCTTTGTAGATACCTTTCGTCATCTCTATCCAGAGCAAGTAACATACTCGTGGTGGTCGTACAGATTTCGCGCAAGAGAAAAGAATGCCGGCTGGCGTATCGATTATTTTCTTATTTCAGAACGGCTCAAAGAACGACTCGTTGATGCTAAAATACATACAGAGATTTTAGGAAGCGACCACTGTCCCGTGGAATTGGAGCTGCTGTAAATCCTCCCCACTCCTATCATTATCCAGATAAATACAACTATTCCATTCGAGCATAAACCACAATGAATGGCTTCGGCAGACAGGTTTTAACCCTTTAGAAGATTATTTTCTTGCCAGAAGTCATTATTCATTCGATTTTAATGGAAGCAGGATATCAGTGATTGTCGTGCCGGATGCAAACGCATCCAAATCCACTTCACGATTGATACCACTCACCCATCCATGCTGATCGCGTTGCCATATATAGTGCCGGTGCGCGCCCTTCACCACGGGAGCCTCATCACTATAACGGGCAATGAATAGGGGCAGCTTGTCAAAGCGGGGCGAAAGATGGGCATTATAGAAGCGACTATCAGCATAAAGTAGCGGAGACGAACCGTAATGTTGCTTGACTAACCCTACAAAAACAGCCAAACTATCCTGTATTTGACGCTTATTCCACCCTTTTACCCCCGACCATTCCACATCAACCATCGGCAAAAGATGCTGAGATGTACTGTCAACTTGAGTGATAAAGTTGTTGAATTGAGAACGCATAGAACTGGAAGAGGTCAAAAAATGATACGACCCAACCAACAGTCCCGCACGCTTAGCCTCTCGTGTATTGTACTGATAAAGTGTATCGACGTGCGTACTTCCCTCGGTAGCTTTGATGTATACAAACTGAATGCACGTGTCGCTGGCCACCAAAGGCCAATCGATAGGTCCTTGATGATGCGAAACATCGATACCGTCATAATGATATTTGCTCCGGGGATGAGGCAGCAATCCGCTTTGCCAAGCCGATGTTTGCAGGCCTGAAAGAAAACTTCTGTACTGCTCGGGGAAAAAGATAACCACCGAACAGAACACAAAAAACAAAACAGACACCACGATTGCCATGGCCTTCAGCCTTCTCTTCCACCTTGAACGGTTGTGGTGATGGCGATGATGATGGTGCCGATAGGGATGTGAACGTGGGTTGGTCATGGATCAAACAGCTATGGATAGGCACGATTGCTTAAAGACATATCAAATCATAGCACAAGGTATCTGGCACCATTCCACCAGCCCATGCACATCCAACACAGACTACAAGAAGGGCGATACATCTGTTATTGTTCCTTTTCATCCTTGATGACGAGTTTTCCTCTGAACAATATTTGCTCTCGTTTCTGCGCCCTTACCAGCAGGTCAGCCTGTCCGTTATCAAAAATTTCCATCATATATGCGTATCGATCTTCATCGTTTTCTACATAGATGTCCATTTTTGTCAACCCTTTTTTAGGGCTACTGACAGCATAATCCTGAATAGGAGCGTTGAACACCAAGCCCTTACCGCCCCCGTATGGGATGTTGTAGGCACGCCCATAGTAGGGAAGATAAGAATAGAGTGTGTCACCAGACAGGCGGATGTCATACCCGTAGTCCAGATGTTTCATACCCGCACGGAAAGGAATGACATAATTAATTTCCACTGCCATCTTTTTATTTTCAATGGCTTCGTGAACCTTTTGCGCCGTCCTGGCCAACTTCACGGCCTTCTGCTGTGGTGCCAAACGGCTTGATGAGCATCCCACCAAAAGAGCAAACACACTACATAAAAAAAACTTATTTCTCATGTCGGCCTCCAATTTTCTGCTAAGATACATTTTTTTCAGCAGTATCACACCATTTGTCCCAACTAAATGCCGTTATCTCTTGAGATGTTTTCTGCCATGTTGAATCACCACTCCTTTGTAATTTTCCTGCACCCGCTGTCCAGACAAATCATACATCGGTGCCGCAGGGTCCAGCTTATTCCAATCGGTAATTACTCGGGAGATGCCCGTAGGCACACTTCCCGTAATTTTTAAATTCCTGATTTCCCAGGTTGGCGCACACGAAGTGGTACTCTTGTAGGCAAAAGCCACTTGTATTTTCTTGCCAGCATAGGCACTCAAATTGATAGGATTGGTCTGTACAAACGTCCAATTTTCAAGCCCGGGGATTTCAACATTCAAGTTCGTCCATGTCGATTGTCCTACCTCTCGAACCATCACAGACAAGAATTCTCCTCCCCTATTTCTGTAATTCTTAAGAAAGTTGCAGGCCTGTTCAAAGCTCATGTGTGCTTTTTCATACGCAGTCAGATCGATGACAGGCGATACCAACCAACTTTCAGCAGCCTTGTTTGAACGATTGACATAGGCAGATGCCTTCATACACTGCACTTTGTCGTTCGCATAACTGGACCAAACGTAAGTCATGCCGTTTGACAATTGCTTGTTGTCGACAGTGAACATCCCTTTATCCGATGCAAACGACTCATTGAAAACCACGCCATCCACACCCGGTTGGGGTGTAGGATCGGGTGTAGGATCAGGCACCACAACGCTACCACCAGTGCGGTAATGGTCATAACTGAATGCTACATTCACAGAATCACCCCAGATATAATCCTCCAAACCAGGATAATCAACAAACGGATTTCTGTTGCCTTGAGCCTTTGCCACTGCCTCATTGCGCTTAATTTCCTTGTCACTCACGGGGTCATTCTTCGCCCAACGCAGCAGCATATCCATCTGCCACTTGACAAACGGCTTGTAGGCATTTCCTGTAAAAATGTTAGTACCCCCATTCGCACTCGACCAGTTTGACACATTACTCTCATAACAAGTAACCATGTAGAAATAAATTCGAGCCAAATCGCCCTTGTATTCATCGTTGGGTTCAAATACAGTTCCGCTATAACCAGGCAACGTACACGTTCCAAGTTTGCTGAATCCATTGTTCGACTGGTACTTCTCACCCTTGGTTTCGCCATAAGGAAAATTGCTTCTTCGATTGTTCACATAGCCATCAGAGGGCAGAACGTGATGAGCGTCATACTTCATCGGCTTGGCTTTAAAGAACCAACTCTGAGGCACCGTGTGCTCTCGGTTGTAGCCGTCGCCTTCACCTGAATATTGATGTCCTTGCGCACTACTGCCAATGATATAATTGGTAGTGTTGGAATAGATGTCGTAAAGTTTGCCGTCAGCACGCCGATCGGACGTACGGTAAATCGCCCACAGACCATCGTAAGAACCGTGAATGTTACCGGAAATGACGTGAAAGAAAGCTGTCTTCAACGCTGCACCCGTTTTTCCGTTCGTACGTTCGTAATAGGTTCCCGTGTGGTTGGGACCTTGGGCCCACAAGGTGGCAGTTCCTAACATGAGCGTTGACAAGAAGACATGTCGCAGAGTAGATGATTTCAGCATAAAGCAATAATTTGAATTTGATTGTTTGCAAATTTACAAAACAATCTTGTTTATCCCTATAAAATTACAAGAAAAGTCGTTCTCACTACAAAATCAAATGCTTATGCGCCAACAAATGTAGCCTCTTGTGAATCAGCCATGAGAATAATGTAGGGGCGCACGCCCAGTCTGTCAGCAAAATCAATAGCCACATGCTATATTTTTTTCATTGTCAGTCAACCTCGCAACAATCAATGGTCGTACTGAATGCAACACCATTATTCATCAAAGCAAAATGTTATAAACCACATCACGACCCTGTAAATGTTGAAAATTTTACCCGAAAAACGGGCCTAAAACAGCTCATCAATGTTGATCATCTAGAAAAAAATGATAGGCACGCAGGGTGCAAATCGAATGATTAGTGGGTCAGAAAATTCTATTTTGACCAATAAAGTAATGCTTTCATGCACTCAGATGCATCTTATTGGTCGCCAATAGGCATGGGTTAACAGGACAAAAGCATGCTAATTGCACCCTTAAAGCATTGCTATTGGCTTAAAAATGCATGAAAAAAAATGGCATAGAAACAATCATATCTGTAACCAATTGTATCAAAACCACTTACAAAACCTTCGCATACAGGCCGTATTTGCAACGACTGAAAAGGTTGTTGGGAAATACGCCAAATATGAAGAGGTTCGTTGTCAAGAAAATTCATCATAGTTGAGCATCGTGATTTCCACACACAACCTTTCAATCCCATTTGCCCATGCTGTTGCCAAAACAATAAAATTGGGCGTTATGAGGGTTAAACATGCCTCATGAAAAGCATGCTGAGTCTTTAGAACGGGAACAGCAAGGGCAGCACAAACGTCATCACCAGACCGATGAGCAGCTGTAGGGGCAAGCCTACCTTGATATAGTCCATGAACTGGTATTGCCCGGCTTTCATCACCAGCGCATTGGGTGGTGTGGAGAAAGGCGATGCGAAACACATGCTGGCACCCAACGTCACGGCAAAAAGGAATGCGTAAGGGCTTACTCCTACCTGTGAGGCGGCCGACATGGCGATGGGCGCCATGAGCACGGCCGTGGCGGTGTTGCTGATGAACATGGTTAAGAGTGTGGTGGTATAATAAACGCCTGCCAGCAGCACCATGGGACCCATGTTACCCAAGGCATTGACTAGCGAGCTGGATATAAGAGTCGAAACGCCCGTCTTCTCCAAGGCAATGGACATGGGCATCATGGCAGCGATGAGCACGATGCTCTCCCACTTGATGGTTTTGTAGGCCGCCTCGACATTTCGGAAACAACCTGTAAGCACCATAAGCAATCCCGCCACGATGACCGCAGTAACCGGTTCAACGGGAATAAAGTCGAACACCATCATGCATACCATCAGCAACATGATGAGCGCAGCAACGGGTGCCTTGTAGTTGAGCGTTACCTTGCTGGCTTGTTCAATGGGCCTGCCCAACACCACCCAGTCGCTTTCAGCCATGTCCAACTTGTCGATGTTGCTCCACAAGCCTTGCACCAGCAGTACGTCGCCAGCCAACAACTTCTGATCGGAGAGGTTCTTCAGCATATAATCGCCATGGCGGCGGATTCCCACCACATTGATGTTGTACTGTTCGCCAATGCCCGAATCCTTGAGACGTATGCCGTTGATGCGTGAATTGGGCATCAATACCAGCTCGGCCATACCAATGTCATAGAAGTCAACCGAACTGTCATCGAGCTTGGCCAACCCATTTTCTGCAGCATAAGCTTCCATCTTGTCGGTGTCACCCGCAAGGTACAGCAGGTTACCAGTGCGCAGTACGGTAGATGGCTTTGGCACACTTTGCTTGACCTGACGCATGATGCGATTGGTATTGGTTGGCTGTTTTCTTATTTCGATAATCGACAGTCCATACCTGTTGCGCAGGTCAAGCTGGGCTACCGTCTTTCCCACCAGTGGCGAATGACTGCCAATGCGATAAGCCTCCGTATAGCTTTGCAACTGATATTCGGACACCAGTTCGTCCATACTCTTGCTCTTGGACTTCCTGCGCCTTCCTTCTTTCTTTTCCTTGCCAAGGAATATACGGCTCAGCGGCAACAGCACTATGATACCTAAGGTAATACATACGATGCCAACGGGAAAGAACGAGAAGAACGACAATGGTTCAAAACCTGCGTCGGTGAGTGCTTCCTGAATGACAAGGTTGGGCGGCGTACCAATAAGTGTGAGCATTCCGCCCAGACTACTGGCAAAGGCCAGTGGCATAAGCAGCTTGCCGGGACTGGTATTCGATTGTGCCGCCATGCTCACCACGATGGGCATCATCAGCGCCACCGTGCCAGTGTTGCTGACAAAGGCACCAATGAAAGAGGTGGTGAGAATCACCAACAAGAAAAGTTTGATGTCATTGCCCTTGGATAAGCGTATGATGCGCTGGCTGGCAGCCTTGGCCAATCCTGTTTGCAGAATGGCACCGCCCACCACAAACAAGCCAATCATCATGATGACTACCTTGGAAGAAAAGCCAGAGAGAGCCTCTTCAGGCGTTAGAATACCAGCCAAAAGCAATACTGACAGGGCGCACAAGGCCACAATATCAGCACGCAGACGACCAACGACAAACATGATGACTGTAACAAGAAGTACAATGAGTGTAAGAATCATATTAAAATAAAATATATTTCTGGTTGTAAATAAAATAGCGTGAACAATGGTTATTTCATGATAACCACTTGCAAATATACGAAAAAAAAATGACATTTGTGCTGACAAATACAGAAATTGACCGCTTACTCTGGTACGGAGACACGTCATCATGAGATGACAGTTTTATGTCTTTCGCAGCAAGAATAAATGTTTTTCTTGCTCAAAAAGACATATAATCTAATAATTATAGGTAAATTTGTAGGTGATAAATCCGTTCAAAGCAACATACAATTAAATTCCTTGCCTTAACCACAATGATTACCTTTACAGCAGAAAACATATTCCTAATTGGCTCATTTCTCGTGTTGGTCAGCATCCTCATCAGCAAGACGGGCTATAGGTTCGGCATTCCCACCCTGCTGTTGTTCCTTTTCACCGGCATGGTCTTTGGCAGCGAGGGACTGGGCATGACATTCGACAGTCCGAAAGACACACAGATGATTGGCATGATAGCCTTGAGCGTCATTCTCTTTTCTGGAGGAATGGACACCAAGTTCAAGGAAATCAAGCCCATTATCGGCCCTGGTGTGCTGCTCTCCACATTGGGTGTTATCATGACCACCGTCCTCACGGGCGGGTTTATCTTTGCCCTCTCACAATGGGCTGGGATGGATATCAGGCTGTCGCTCATCGTGTCGATGCTGCTGGCAGCCACCATGTCATCCACCGACTCGGCATCAGTCTTCAGTCTGTTGCGCACACAACGCATTGGCCTGAAGTACAAGTTGCGGCCAATGCTCGAGCTGGAGAGCGGTAGTAACGACCCTATGGCCTACATGCTCACCATCGCACTGATGAACGTGGCTCTGTCGGGAGGTGGACTTTCTTTCACAGACTTGTTGTTCGATGTGGGCGAACAGTTCGTGTTGGGCAGCGCGTTGGGCTACGGTGCCGGTCGAATGTCCGTATGGCTGGCCAATCGTATCAACCTTCCGAACCCATCGCTCTATCCTGTTTTACTACTGAGCATGGTGTTCATCACCTTCACCCTGACCGACCTGCTGAACGGAAACGGCTACCTGGCGGTGTATATCGCAGGACTTGTGGTGGGCAACTGTCGCCTATCGTATCGCCGCGAGATGACCACCTTCATGGAAGGCCTTACCTGGCTGCTGCAAATTGTGCTGTTCCTCACGCTCGGGCTGTTGGTCAACCCATCCGAACTCATTGGCGTGAGCCTGTTCGCACTGGCCATTGCCGTGTTCATGATGCTCGTCGCACGGCCGTTGAGCGTATATTTCTGCTTGCTTCCCTATCGCAACATACCCTTCAAGGCTAAAGCCTTCCTTTCTTGGGTGGGCCTGCGCGGCGCCGTTCCCATTATCTTTGCCACCTATCCGCTAATCAATGGCGTGGAGGGTGCTGACATCTTGTTCAACATTGTGTTCTTCATCACGTTGCTGTCGCTTACCATCCAGGGAACTACCATCTCGCTCTCCGCCAAAAAACTCAACCTTGACATGCCCGAAGAAAAAACGGGAAACGAGTTTGGAGTAGAGATACCTGAAGAGTTGGGGTCGAAGTTACGCGAGGTAACGCTCACAGAGGCCATGCTTGAAAACGGCAACTTACTCTCGCAGATGGATGTTCCGCAGGGCACGCTCGTCATGATGGTGAAACGCGGGAAGACCATTTTGGTTCCCAATGGACAATTGCCACTGGAAGAAGGCGACATCTTACTTTGCCTCTCCAGTGCCGACCAACGCACACAGGATGTTCGCAAACACCCACATTGGTAATGATCTCGCTCTGAGATGAGCTAACCTTTCTGAATAAATTCTGTTGCAATACCAGTTGAAGTTGGTGGCATGGCACAAAAAAAAAGTTGCAACTCAAATGAGATGCAACTCTTTTTATGTTTTTAATTCCAATTCGCTTTACTTCACTTTGTCTACGATAGCCTTGAATGCTTCAGGGTTATTAACAGCGAGATCTGCGAGAACTTTACGGTTGATTTCAATACCTGCTTTGTTCAAAGCGCCCATCAAGGTGGAATAGGTCATACCTTCCAAGCGAGCAGCAGCATTGATACGCTGTATCCACAGTGAGCGGAAAGTGCGCTTCTTGTTACGACGGTCGCGGTAAGCGTAGGTAAGTCCCTTCTCCCAAGTATTCTTAGCTACGGTCCAAACATTCTTTCTTGCTCCGAAATAACCTTTAGTCTGCTTCAGTATTCGGGTCCTTCTTGCTTTTGATGCTACATGATTTACTGATCTTGGCATAGTTTTTCTCCTTTTAAATTGTTTGACTAAAAGTTAATTAACGCAAGTTGAGCAAGTCGCGAACCTGCTTAACATTTGCAGAGTCAACGAGGGTGTAACCTACTAAGTTTCTCTTTTGTTTCTTTGTTTTCTTAGTCAAGATATGACTATGGTAAGCATGATTACGCTTAATCTTACCAGTTCCAGTGAAGCTGAATCTCTTCTTCGCACCGGAGTTTGTCTTTAATTTTGGCATTTTTTGTTAATTTTAAATGGTTATTTATTTACTTCTGTGGCAACGTATATACCAAGACGTTACGCACATTCCAATGTTTATTCTTCGTTTTGGAGTTTCTTCAATGCATCCGAACCATTCTTGGCATTGTCGAACAAGCCTCCCTTTGGTTTGTCATCTGCTGACGTACCGTCAGTAGGAACAACCTTTTTAGCGGCCTTAGCTTCAGCTATTGCCTGTTCACGGTCACGCTTTTGCTGGCTTTTCTTCTCTACTCCAACCTTCTTAGGCGCAAGATACAAGAACATTTTCTTGCCCTCCAGCTTCGGCATCTGCTCAACTTTTCCGTAATCTTCCAAGTCGTTGGCGAAGCGAAGAAGCAACACTTCTCCCTGCTCTTTAAACAAGATGGAGCGTCCACGGAAGAAGACATAGGCGCGAACCTTGTTGCCTTCATTGAGAAACCCTTGTGCATGTTTCAGCTTAAACTGATAGTCGTGCTCGTCAGTCTGCGGCCCGAAACGTATTTCCTTCACCTCTACCTTCACTTGCTTCTGCTTCATTTCCTTAGCACGCTTTTTCTGTTGGTAGAGAAACTTACTATAGTCGACCAAACGACAAACTGGCGGTTGAGCTTTAGGAGATATTTCAACGAGGTCAACTCCTTGCTGACGAGCTAAATCCAGAGCTTTCTTTGTCGGCATTACCTGCGATCCATCGTCACCTACAACACGCACTTCCCTTACGCGAATCTGTTCATTCACGCGGTACTGATTACTTAATTTGTCATTCTTCATTCAACTATATTAATGTGTTTACTTTCGCTAAACGGCTGCAAAGTTACTGATTTTACCACAATTAGCAAAATATTTAGATGAGTTTTTATTGTAGTTATATATACAAATTGACGAGAAAACAAGGAAATTACCTCCTTTCAAAGGTTATATTCTTGTGTTCTCGTCAACCCAGTCCACAGATATTTCAAGGTAATTTTTAATCTTTTGGATGGATATTGGTTGCCTCAAGCATTTCGGACACTTCACTGTTTATACGCGCAGCGAAGTCTTCCATCTTCATAGTAGCTTGCTCACCGCCACCCTGTTTACGCATGGATACAAGTCCTTCAGCAGCTTCTTTCTCTCCAACAATAACCATGTAAGGTACACGCTTCAACTCGTTGTCGCGAATTTTACGGCCTATTTTCTCGTTACGGTCATCGATAGTAGCCCGAATATCTTGCTCCGTGAAGTACTTAACTACTTGTTGAGCATAATCATTAAACTTCTCTGAGATAGGAAGAATGGCCACCTGCTCGGGTGTAAGCCACAAGGGGAAGTGCCCAGCTGTATGCTCAATGAGCACAGCCGTGAATCGCTCAAGCGAACCAAATGGTGCTCGGTGTACCATCACTGGTGTCTGTTTGGTATTGTCCTCCGCCGTATATTCAAGTTTGAAACGTTGTGGCAGGTTGTAATCCACCTGAATGGTACCCAACTGCCAGCGTCTTCCAATGGCATCTTTCACCATGAAGTCGAGCTTAGGACCATAGAATGCAGCTTCACCATAGGCCACCTTAGCATCCAATCCCTTCTCCTTGCAAGCCTCGATGATGGCCTGTTCACTTTCTGCCCACACCTCATCAGAACCGATGTATTTCTCTTTATCGTTAGGATCGCGTAGACTAATCTGCGCTTCAAAGTTATCGAAATTGAAAATAGTGAATACCGCTTGGATGATATCCATCACGCGAAGGAATTCATTCTTGACCTGATCAGGACGACAGAAGATGTGCGCATCGTCTTGTGTGAACGAACGAACGCGCGTTAGTCCATGCAGTTCGCCGCTTTTCTCGTAACGGTAAACCGTACCGAACTCAGCGATACGCAGTGGAAGATCTTTGTACGAACGAGGTTTGCACGCAAACACTTCACAGTGATGCGGACAGTTCATGGGTTTCAACATGTACTCTTCGTCATCCTCGGGTGTATGGATGGGTTGGAAAGAGTCTTTACCATAGTGGGCATAGTGACCACTGGTGACATACAAATTCTTGCTTCCAATATGCGGAGTAATGACCTCTTGATAGCCAAATCGCTTCTGTATTTTGCGCAACATCTCGTGCAAACGCAAGCGAAGTTCTGTTCCTTTTGGCAACCAAATAGGCATACCCTTGCCCACACGGTCAGAGAACATGAAGAGTTCCATTTCCTTTCCAATCTTTCGATGGTCACGTTTCTTGGCTTCTTCCAGCATCAACAGGTACTCATCCAACATCTTCTTCTTGGGGAAGGTAATGCCATAAATTCGAGTGAGCTGTGTATTTTTGGCGTCACCACGCCAGAAAGCGCCTGCGACACTTGTTATTTTAACAGCCTTAATCAAACCAGTGGACATCAAATGCGGCCCCCGACAAAGGTCTGTAAAATTACCTTGCGTATAGGTAGAGATGTTTCCATCTTCCAAATCTTCAACGATGTGTTCAACCTTGTACGTCTGTCCGTCTGCCGTAAACTCATTGACAGCGTCGGCCTTGGAAAGCTCACGTCGAACAATTGGCTGGTTTTTCTTGGCCAATTCCATCATTTTTTGTTCAATCTTAGGGAAATCATTCTCTGAGATAGGAGTGCCATCGGCCGTCTGAACATCATAGAAGAAACCATTTTCTATCGCAGGACCAAAGCCAAACTGGATGCCTGGATACAGTTCTTTCAATGCTTCAGCCAACAAATGAGCCGAAGAGTGCCAAAAAGTATGCTTGCCTTCATCGTCCTCAAAGCGATACAATGCGATAGTAGCATCTTCGTTGATGGGCCTATTCAACTCAACTGTCTCACCATTAACACCGCAAGATACAACGTTGCGAGCGAGAGCCGGTGAGATGCTCTCGGCGATTTGTAACCCAGTTACGCCCTTTTCGTACTCACGTACCGAGCCGTCTGGAAATGTGATTTTAACCATAACAAATTAGTTTATTTATCTTAATCGACACAAAAGTAATGTTTTATTTTGAGATAAAACAACGATTTGGTTTGTTTATTCCTATAAAAAAGGAGTTTGATACCAAAGGGGAAACATAGCTGAAACCTAATACGACAGCTTATTTTTTCGCCGTTTTTCGTTTGATAACGCCATAAGCGTCGTAAATACCGAGTTCTCCCGCCTTGCTCAAGTCGGCGATTCCGGCATTCTTGGTATGCGTATTTTCCAACCGAATGATTCCTCGATTGTAATAAGCCTCAGCCAATCGACTGTCCAGTTCGATGGCCTTGGTATAATCGTCGATAGCCAACTGATAGTCTTTGCGTGCCGCATGGAAGTTGCCGCGGTTATAATATAGGTAGGCATTCTGCCCATCCAGCTTGATGGCTTGATTGAAATCATCGAGCGTCTTGGCTGCCTTCAACTGGATGTCAACGCCATGCGAGGCATTAAAATCGTTCATCATGAACTGACATACGGCTCTCTGCCAGTAGGCAATGGCCGAAGTGCTGTCTTGATCGAGATAGACATTCAGGTCGTTGATAGCCTCGTCAAAGTTCTGAGTTACGCTATATGCCACGGCACGTTGCAACAACCAAGCATGCACAGCCTTCATATCCTTCGCATCTTGGATAGAAGCCGACAGCTGATCAATGAGAGAAAGAAACGCCTTTGACTGCTCTTCGGTCAGCTGGGCGGGGTTACAAGTGATGTTAAGCGGATATTTCAGGTGGTGCAAATCGTTAAAGTCTTCTATTTCTTTGTTGAATGCCTGATAGGTATTCATGCCATTATGATACGGCAGATACGACACTTCGAACATCGGCATGCGTGCGACATCCACCTTGCGATGCTGAATCTGTCCCCGATACTCACTCTCGTATTCGCGCTCTACCGTGTTCTCGTCGGCCACAACGATTTGATTATACTTTTCGGGATCAATCTCGCTGCGCTTACGCATGGCCTTCAATTTGTTGTTGCTCCAGCGTTTTTGAACGCCACTGCGCTTGTCCATCTGCGCCTTGAAGATACGAAATTCGTCCATTTCGGCTTTTGCCGTCATGCCCAACCGGCGATAACAATTGGCACGATAGGACAATCCTGTCCAGAAATTAGGGAACTGATCTATCACTGCCGAATAGTCACGAATGGCCGCACGCAAGTCGCCAGTCCTGTCGTGTAGCAGTGCTCGGTTAAAAATGGCCATCACGTTTTTCGGCTCCATCTTGATGACGAAGTCAAAATCTTCTATCGCCCGGTTGTCATCACCCAGCTGCATACGCAGCAATCCCCGATTGTAGTGAGCCAAAAAGTCGTTCGGTGCCAAATCGAGTGCCAGGTCATAATCGGCCATTGCCCCACGAAGATTGTTGTAATTAAGTCGGGCCAAGGCGCGGTTCACATAGTTGTTGGCCAGATTGGGCTTCAGATGAATGGCCTGAGAGAGTTCCTCGTCCGCATCCTTCCACTTTCTTCGAGCCAGACTGATATAGGCGCGTGTGGTCCATGTGTTGCCATCGTAAGGGTCTATCTTCAAACTCTTGTCCAAAGATTTGGCTGCTTGCGTGGTATCTTTCTGATGCAGATAGATTTCGGCTTTCAGCGAATAGGCATTGGCTGCGTTAGCCCATTTCTGCACGATGGTATCAGTCTGCAGCAACGCCTCGTCGTATTTCTTTTCGTTCATCAGACAGACCGCCCGATTAAACCAATAACTTTGTTGTCTGGGTTGCAGCCTGATGGCCCTATTATAGTCGGCGATGGCCTCATCATATCGCTCTTGTCTGATCTTGGTGATGGCCCTCAGGTCAAAAAACTGATGGATGTAAGGGTTCAGTTCGATGGCTTTAGAGATGTCAGCTTCGGCACCTGTAAAGTCATCCAAATAGAATTTTGCCACGGCTCGGTATTGCCATGGCTCATAAAGATAGGGTTTTAAGGCAATAATTTGGTTGAAATACTGTATCGACAGCACATAGTCTTCATAGTGAAGGGCCACCTGACCATTCCTAAGCAGCTTGTCGATATTGTATTGTGCCCGTGCCACGAGCGACAAACAAGCCATAAATATGATGACTACAT
>URFI01000005.1 GCA_900547085.1 uncultured Prevotella sp. | reverse complement strand
GCAGGGTGACTATGAATAAATAAATTTTCTTCATGATTGGTTTCTTGTCTGTTTATTTGATTGGCTATCTTTTGTTTCAGAAGCTGAGGCTACAATGTATGCCCAGACCGCCTGATTTCAGGGGATTCCTGTTCATATTGGTGTTGACAACCGTGGGTTCTAGGCGCAAACTCAAGTCGTCAGAGATGTCAAACTCTGACAAAGAGGCGTCAACGTAGGCATCGATTACCGACAAAGCGTAGACCCCGATGAGCGTGAAGAAGCTCAAGTCGCGCCAACGACGGTAGCGATCCTTGCGCTTTCTAAACAGTTCCTTGTATCTATCAATGTTCGATGCGTCGATTTGGTTGCCTAAATGCAGAAACTGTTTGTAACTCTGCGATTGCGGATCGTTGTCCATCAGGTCGATGTAAGCTTGCGAATAGTCGTGATACATCTGGTTATTCCAGCGCATGGCATAGTAGCAGCCCACAAAACCACCATAGACAATGGGCAGCTTCCAGTATTTCCGGTTGTAGATTTGACCAGCTCCTGGCAGAACAACAGCCAGCCACATGGCTCGTTTGGCATCAGGTCGCCAGGTGTTCCAGTCGCGCTTGATTTTCTTTGCGGCCTTTTCTGACTCTGCAAAGACAAGGGTGTCTGATGGGTTAATAGCCTTTTCTGCGGGGATGGCCTTGGCGTTGTCTTCTCCGATAATGACGCGTGGGTCGGTGTCCTTGATGCTGTCGCCCACTTGAATCTGAGCTTGACACCATGCAGCACACAGCAGAATGGCGCATGTCAAGCTGATACGAAGGGACGATGATAGGTTGTCACGCATGGTTTTCACGAAAGTAACTTAGTCTTTCAGTTTGTCAAAGATGTTCATCAGTCGTTCCAATTCCTGCTCGTTGGCGAAAGGAATGCTGATTTTGCCTTTTCCCTTGGCACTACATGTCATTTGAACTTTTGTCTTCAGAAATGTAGATAAGCGCAGTCTCAGCACGTCAAACTCCTCTGGCAAGCCGCCCTTGGCCGAGCTATGTTTCTCTGATTTCCGCAGCTCCCCGCCGTTTTTGAGTTGTTGTGCCAGTTCTTCCACCTTTCTAACCGGGTAGCCATTCTTCTGCACTTCCTTGAACAGCTTGATTTGCATCGACGGACTTTCTACGGCCAGCAAAGCCCGCGCGTGGCCCATGTCAATCTCTTTCTTCTGCAAAGCCATTTGTACTTGAGCCGGCAGCTTCAGTAAGCGCAGGTAATTGGTGATGGCCGTGCGGCTCTTTCCCACGTGCTTTGACACTTTCTCTTGCGTCATGCCGCTCTTTTCCATGAGCTTTTCGTAAGCCAGAGCGATTTCTATGGCATTGAGGTCTTCGCGCTGAATGTTCTCCACCAATGCCATTTCCATGACAGTTTCGTCATCAATGGTCCGAATATACGCGGGTATAGCCTCTAAACCAACGATTTGTGAGGCGCGCCAACGACGCTCACCCGCTACAATTTGATATTTGTCGGCGGCCACTTGGCGTAGGGTGATGGGTTGAATGATGCCAATTTCTCGAATGCTTGATGCCAGTTCTTCCAACGCCTCTTGGTCAAATTCGCGGCGAGGCTGGTTGGGATTGGCTTCAATTTGTTCGATAGGCACTTCGTTGATGGTCGAACTGCCTTGCGTTTGTATATTATCTGTCGAAATGAGAGCGTCGAGGCCGCGCCCTAATGCCGGAGCCTTTGGTGAATGACTATATTTTTTTCGTACTGCCATGAGTCTGTTTTACTTATTGGAAGGATGGAATATAGTGGTTTTAATTTTAAATAGAACAACGGAAAATGTGTGTTAACGCTGGCCGAAGAAAGCTGTAGAGTCCTGACATTCCGCTATCTTGGCGTCTACTACTCAAGCGTTCTTACCGATGATTTCCCTGGCCAAGTTCAGGTGATTCTTGGCCCCCGACGAGTCGGCATCGTACAGGATGACCGGCAAACCGTGACTCGGACTTTCGCTGAGCTTCACGTTTCGTTGAATCACCGTCTTGAAGACCAGCTCCTGGAAGTGCCGCTTCACCTCGTCGTATATCTGATTGGCCAGTCGCAAACGACTATCGTACATCGTCAAGAGGAAACCTTCGATTTCCAATTTCGGGTTCAGTTTGCTCTTGATAATCTTGATGGTGTTGAGCAGTTTGCTGATACCTTCCAGGGCGAAATATTCACATTGCACGGGAATGATGACCGAGTCGGATGCCGTGAGCGCGTTCACCGTGATCAAACCCAGTGACGGACTGCAATCAATGAGTATGTAATCGTAGTCATCGCGGATGGGATCTAAGATGTTCTTGATTACTTTTTCTCGGTTGTCCAGGTTCAACATCTCTATCTCTGCGCCCACCAGGTCGATGTGGCTCGGTATGATGTCCAGCCCGGTAATGTCTGTGGTGTAGATGGCATCACGCACGTCAGCCTTGTTGATGATGCATTCGTATAGCGAACAGTCCACCTCCTTGATGTCTACGCCCAGACCGCTGGAGGCGTTGGCCTGCGGGTCGGCATCAACGATGAGTACCGATTTCTCGAGCGTAGCTAAAGATGCGCCCAGATTGATGGTGGTGGTGGTCTTGCCTACACCACCTTTTTGATTCGCTAAAGCTATGATTTTTCCCATTTTCAGTATCCTTCTAAAGACATTAAATTGTTGCAAAGTTACATATTTTGTATGACAAAGTACCCATTTAAACTTTTTTTCGTACTTTTGCATGAGAATTAATAGGAATATCACCTGCCGAATCAAGCAAATTTACTTTCTCACTTCAGATAGTTTTCCTTGAGCTTTTCGGCTTGATTAAAAGCGATAAAAGACATGCAGACAGAGCGACCCTTGATTTTGATTTCAAACGATGACGGCTATCATTCACCCGGCATTCATGCCTTGGTAGACATGGTTTCCGATTTGGCAGATGTACTGGTCTGCGCACCAGAGGCAGCTCGTTCGGGCTTTTCGTGTGCTTTTTCGGCTGTGGAATATTTGCGGTTAAAGCGCAGGAAGGACATCGGAACGGCTCAAGTATGGTCGTGCAGCGGTACACCGGTCGACTGTGTGAAGCTGGCTCTCGACCAGTTGTGCCCCAACAGGAGGCCGGCTCTCATCCTGGGCGGCATCAACCACGGCGACAATTCGTCTGTGAACAATCACTATTCGGGTACCATGGGCATCGCCATGGAAGGCTGCATGAAGTACATCCCCTCGGTGGCTTTCTCCAGTTGTTATTACGAGGAAGACGCCAACCTTGAACCGTTGCGTCCATACGTGCGGATGGTGGTGAAGAAGGTGCTGGCGGACGGGCTTCCCAAGGGCATCTGCCTGAACGTCAACTTTCCTGCCCGACAAGTGTTCGAGGGTATCAAAGCGTGCCGAATGACGATGGGCAGGTGGGTCAACGAGATTGTAAAACAACATCATCCGCGCCAATACGATTATTATTGGGTGGTGGGTGAGTATCAGAACGATGAGCCTGATGCCGAGGACTCCGATCAGTGGGCACTCAATCATGGCTACGTTGCCATTACGCCCACTAAGATGGATGTCACCGCTTACGAGTTTATGGATGAGATCAGAGAATGGGAAAAACCAGTTGCCCCTTCGGCATTCAACGCCCAAGACTAACCCATGAAGGCTCTTTGAACCGCTCGCAGCTTGCTGAACACTCTATATTTTTGAGCGTGCGCACCATACTATATTCCAAAATCATGAACTTATGAAGTATTATTTGATTGTTGGCGAAGCCAGTGGAGACTTGCATGCCTCGCACTTGATGACGGCTTTGAAAAAACAGGACAATGACGCTCAGTTTCGATTCTTCGGCGGAGACCTCATGACGGCGGTTGGGGGAGAGCGGGTGAGGCATTTCAAAGAAATGGCGTACATGGGTTTTATCCCCGTGCTGCTGCACCTGCGAACCATCTTCAAGAACATGAAAATGTGTAAAGAAGACATTGTTCGGTGGCGGCCCGATGTGGTGATTTTGGTCGACTATGCCGGGTTTAACCTGAATATTGCTAAGTTCTTGAAAACCAATACAAACATACCTGCTTATTATTACATATCGCCCAAACTTTGGGCTTGGAAGGAATACCGCATCAAGAACATCAAGCGCGATGTGGCTGAGCTGTTTTCCATCTTGCCTTTCGAGGTTTCTTTTTTCGAGCATAAGCATCATTATCCTATCCATTATGTAGGCAATCCGACGGCCGATGAGGTGCGTCAGTTCCGTGCTTCATATACCGAAAGTTTCGAGAAGTTTTGTATTGCGAATAATCTTGACAAAAATAAGCCTATCATAGCCTTGCTAGCAGGAAGTAGAAAGCAGGAAATTAAGGACAATTTGCCTGCCATGATTCAGGCTACCAATGCTTATCCCCAATACCAACCCGTGCTGGCGGGAGCGCCAGCTATTGAGGATGCTTATTACGAAGAGTACCTGACCGGTACGAACGTCGCCTTGGTAAAAAACAAAACTTATTCGTTATTGGCTCATGCTACGGCAGCTTTGGTGACCAGTGGCACTGCAACGCTTGAAACGGCTTTGTTCGATGTGCCGCAAGTAGTGTGTTACAAGACGCCTGTACCCCGACTCATACGCTTTGCGTTCAAGCATATCATTAAAGTAAAGTACATCTCTTTGGTCAACCTCGTCGCTGATCGGGAAGTGGTGCGAGAACTGTTTGCCGACCGCTTTACCCTCGCGAACATCGTCAAAGAACTGGGACTTATCCTGCCGGGTGGCGGAGAACGCCAGAAAATGCTCGTCGATTATGCCGAGGTGCGTCATCAGTTGGGCGATCATGTAGCCCCAGACAATGCCGCCAGAATCATGGTTTCATTGTTGAAGGGCGAGCGGCAGTAACCGAGTGGTGTCCGATCTTTTTAATGAGTTTCTTTACTCCTTGTTTATCAGTGCTTTACAAGCTTGTTTCAAAGTCTATGAGTTTGACCTGTAAAGTCATTGAGTTTGCCTGCCAAAATGAATGACTTTAGCTGGCAAACTCAATGCTATTGATGTGTGAGGGTAGGGGTGTGATTCATCACGCACTGCCCCAGAAAAATAGTGAATCACGGTTTATGCCATCCAAATCGCGATTGACCGAAGGACGGATCGTGACGACTGCCTCTTTTAGTACGGTCTATGCCGTGGTATCAAGGTTATGCTTCGGTTTATTTCACAATCCCCATCTTTTTCATTTCTTGCAGCAGCACATCCGCCATTCTCATGAAACCAAGATCTGTAAAATGAATGCCATCGACCGTTGCTTCACCGTCGTTTCCGATGAGGTTGTTGCTGCTGATGTAATAGAGGTTGTTGTCTCCTTTTGCCTTGAGTGCCTGAAAACATTTTTTCAGTTCGATATTCTTGTCGTGGACAACTTTACTAATCTCTTGATCGTAAGTACCATGGGGAAATATGGGGTTTTCGATGAGCACGATAGGTGTATTTGGATTTTCTTTTCTGATGATGTTGACGAAAGGAATTGTCTTGTTCTTGACATTCTCCGGGCCGTTGTTCGGTGCAAAATCAAGGATGAACATCTGCGCATTTGTCTTTTTGGCGATGACTTCAGCCACATCCATGTCCAGTCTGCCGTTGCCGCTGAATCCAAGATTGATTACCTCGGTGTTGAGCCAGCGTTCTAATATATTGGTAAAACTCATTCCCGGTCGGGCCGCACAGCCTCCTTGTGTGATGCTCGTTCCATACACAACGATGGGTGCTTCTGTCCTTGGAAATGGCAGCGAAGGTTGGGTGATGGTCTTGGTTGAGTCGATACCAATCTCAAGTGAAACGATTCCGTCATACAAGGGAAGGTAGAGCATGTACTCTCGCTCGATGGGTTTCATGTGATCGATGATGACTTGCGTGGAAACTTTCGCCGTAGGTCTGCCTGTTTTCATGAAAACCCATTTGCCTTGATCCCAGGTATATAAGTCAAGTCCTTTGGTTCCGGTGGGTGACATGTGGTTCATGTAGGCATCGTTCAAGGTTTCCCATCTGGCCGCAATCGTGGTGCTGTTGGTCTTGAACCTCACGGCGAGACCTGATGTGTTTTTGCCCAAATGCCAAACAGGAGGTCGGCAGGTGTTTTTTAATTCACGCGGCAAACGCTCGTATCTGGTTTCGGTATCATTGGATATCTTTCCAATAACTGGAAACTGATCGGCGTTGTAGTAGGTGATTTGTGAAAACACAAGGGTAGGTGACAATAAGGCCAGGAGGAAAAGGATGACTTTGAAATGGCGCATAAGTATGAGATTAATGTTATTGGTATGTAGTTTTTTCATGTTAACTCATTGTGTCTTGCAAATTTAGAAAATTAAAGTATAAAGCACAAACAAAAGACATGAAAAATGTTTATGCAAGCAAACAGAGGTGAAATGTGGTGCAGATGATTCTTGAGATGAATCGCCTGTATTGGTTTTGTGTATGTGGAAACCTTACAACAAGGTGATGGAATAGAGATAAATAACGGCTGCCGGGATGGCCATCAAGGCGGAGTCGATTCGGTCGAGGATTCCTCCGTGCCCGGGTAAGATGTTGCCACTGTCTTTAATGCCTAATGTACGTTTGAACAAAGACTCGACTAGATCGCCCCAAGTGCCAAATATGACTACAACTAATCCTAATCCGAGCCATTCTATGAGGTTGAGTCCAGATAAGTTTTCCCCTTGCGACTCAATAAAGTATATAATGGAAGCCATGATTAAAACGAGGATACCACCTCCGATGCTGCCTTCCCAACTTTTAGCAGGCGAGATGCGTGGAAATAGTTTGTGCTTTCCAAAAAGTGAGCCTGTGCAATAGGCACCGGTGTCGTTGGTCCACAGAAAAATGAAGATGCTCAGCGGTAAAAGATAATAGTAGTAATTCTGTCCATCTGTTGCTTGTCTAAAAGCTACAACGTTAATCATAGACAGCGGTAGGGCAATGTACATTTGTGAAAGCATGGTGTACGCCCAGTCGCCGACGCTGTCACCGCTCTTGGTATATAATCCACTGATGAAAAGATAAATAATGGTCAATAGATAAGGAATGAATACGGCATGTGTATGAATGGTTCCACTATTGATGCCTGCCACTGCTAAAAAGAAATAAACACCCGAAATAGTGGTAATGAACCGGTTGACGTTTACATGTTTGTACGCATTGGTTAGGCCTGTAAATTCCCAAATAGCCATGCCTGTAATAAGTGAAAACACAATAATCATATTAAAGGCCTGTAAAAAACATGTTACCAGGATGGCTACGTATAGAATACCAGTGATGCTTCGCGTAATGAGATTTTTAAGTTTTGGTGTCATGGATGGTTCATAGTTAACGAGTTCATAAGTTGATGAGTTCACAAGTTGATAGTGAGGAGTTGACAAGTCGACAAGTAATAAGTCTATTTACTCGTCAACTTGTCAACTAAAAACTCGTCAACTAAAACTCTTGTTTACTCTCTTTCAGTGCCCTCTGATGCTCTTCTTCAGCCGCTTTTACTTCTTCCGGCATGTCTTCCAGCTTGGGTTCGTTGTCTCGCATGATTTCTTGTGAGCGGCTGACCCATGGTCGTTTGCCGAATATCTTTTCAACGTCTTCAGCGAAGATGACCTCGCGAGTGAGCAAAAGTTCTGCCAGCTTGGCATGACCCTCTTTGTGTTCTGTGAGTATTTGCTTGGCTCTGTCGTACTGTTCGTTGATCATCTTCAGCACCTCGTCATCGATAATCTTTGCCGTGGTCTCTGAATAGGGCTTCTGGAACTGATATTCTTGGTTGTTGTAGTAGCAAATGTTGGGCAGTACGTCGCTCATACCGGCGTAGGCAATCATGCTATACGAACTCTTTGTAGCACGCTCCAGATCGTTGATGGCACCAGTTGAAATCTGTCCTACGCACAGTTCTTCGGCAGCACGGCCACCCAATAAGGCGCACATCTCGTCGAGCATCTGCTCCTTCGTGGTGATTTGTCGCTCTTCGGGTAGATACCATGCGGCGCCTAAGGCTCTTCCACGCGGCACGATAGAGACCTTAACAAGCGGATGAGCATGCTCGCAGAACCATGAAACGGTGGCGTGTCCGGCCTCATGAAGAGCGATGGCGCGCTTCTCATCAGCGGTCATAATCTTGGTTTTCTTTTCCAGTCCACCCACGATACGGTCAACTGCATCCAGGAAATCTTGCTTTCCAACTTGTGTCTTATTGTGTCTTGCGGCAATCAATGCGGCCTCGTTGCAGACGTTAGCGATGTCGGCACCCGAGAATCCCGGTGTTTGTCGAGACAGGAAGTCGATGTCCAAATCAGGTGCTACCTTCACTCTACGAAGATGAACCAGGAATATTTCCTTGCGTTCGGGCAGGTCGGGCAAGTCCACACTGATTTGTCTGTCAAAGCGTCCTGCACGCAACAGGGCATTGTCGAGCATGTCGGCGCGGTTGGTGGCAGCCAGAATAATGACGCCACTGTTGGTGCCAAAGCCGTCCATTTCGGTCAGCAAGGCATTCAACGTGTTCTCCCTTTCATCGTTTCCGCCCATGGCTGGATTCTTGCTGCGGGCCCTTCCTACGGCATCAATCTCATCGATGAAGATGATACAGGGTGATTTTTCCTTGGCTTGTCGGAACAAGTCGCGCACACGACTGGCACCAACACCGACGAACATCTCTACGAAATCGGATCCACTCATGGAGAAGAAAGGCACACCAGCTTCACCTGCAACCGCCTTTGCCAGCAAGGTTTTACCAGTTCCCGGAGGTCCTACGAGCAATGCTCCCTTGGGTATTTTACCGCCCAGGTCGGTGTATTTCTGCGGATTTTTTAGGAAGTCAACTATCTCTTGCACCTCTTGTTTGGCGCCAGCTTGTCCTGCTACATCCTTGAAAGTGATGCCTAAATCGTTGCCTTTCTCGTACATCTTGGCCTTACTCTTACCAACATTGAAGACGCCACCAGACCCACCGGCACCTCCGCCACCCATTCTTCGCATCAGGAAAATCCACATGACGATGAGAAAAATGGGGAATGAGAGGTTGAGAAGAATGTTCATCAGGTCGCTTCCTTTCTCGTTCTCATAGCTGAAGTCGGCAATTTTACCAGATGATTGTTCTGCTGTTAGGTATTTTTCCAGTTCGTCAACCGATCCAAATTCCACCTCAACATAGGGAGAAGTGCCCGTCTGTTTGGCCGTCATGTTGAAGACATCGCGGATGTGTTCGGGCTTAACGTACATCTTCAATATATTCTGTTCCTTGTTGATGACTACATTCTTGGCGTAACCTTTTGCGATATACTGCTTGAATTTCGAATAAGTAGCTTTCTTAGTGGCGCTTGCGTTGCCCAAGGAGTTACCACCTCCGGTCATGAAAAATATGGCCAGTGTAATAGCAACAATTGCGTAGATCCAGTTCATATTGAACTTAGGCATCTTGGGTTGGTTGTCGTTGTTATTGTTGTAGGGATTGTTTTTATTGTCCATAAAGATGAATTCTGTTATAATAGGATAGGAATATCAAATGCCATGCCAATTTAATCTTGGTCTGGAATTCTCGTCAGTTTGGCGTCTTCCCAAAGGTTCTCCAGGTCATAGAAAGCTCTTGTTTCCGGCAAGA
Source organism: uncultured Prevotella sp. (assembly GCA_900547085.1). Taxonomy (GTDB): domain Bacteria; phylum Bacteroidota; class Bacteroidia; order Bacteroidales; family Bacteroidaceae; genus Prevotella. Next base: position 21,461 of record URFI01000005.1, on the reverse strand, counting down.
AGACGTGTACCAGCACATCAGTGAAATCAATGGCCACCCATTGGTTCGCTCCAAGGCCGATGACATTGACCGGTTTCTCCTTCAAATCCTCACGGACTGTGTCGCCGATTGATTCAGAAATAGCCTCCACTTGGGTGGGAGAGTTGCCTTGACAGATGACAAAGTAATTGGCTATCGCCCCCTCAATGTTGCTTAAGTCAGCAATGACGATGTCCTGACCTTTCTTTTCTTGTATTCCTTTTGTAATGATGTCGACTAATTGTTTTGATTGTTTCATCCTTTCAAAAATGATGTATAATATGTGGTACTATTATCCTACAAAGTTAGTGCTAAATAACTACAAAAGGCATAAATTATGGAATAAATTTGTTTTTTTAAGAAAAAAGCACCACTTATTATTGCGTTATCAAAAAAAAATAGTAATTTTGCAGACGCAAATCGGCAACGACCGTATTTGATTTTGGGATATGGTGTAATGGTAACACAACAGATTCTGGTCCTGTCATTCTTGGTTCGAGTCCGAGTATCCCAACCGCTTAAAAGTGTTTTCTTATCATAGAAGGCACTTTTTTTTGATTCCTGAAGGGCTACATGCTAACTTAGTTCATCCATTAAAGGTGTTAGAAAACGGTTGCTTTTTCATCTTTTTTAAGTGTATGAGTTCGCTAAACCTCATTTTTTTTCTATAGTTTTGTAAAACATCAGACCATAAAAGGTATGAAAAAAATCAATTGCCAAATACTTTGTTTGTTATGGGCTTTCCTTTTAACGGGTTGTCTTGGACGAGCACAAGTAGCTGCAGAAAAAGAATTAGATATGAACGAACAGGCTGAATTATACTTGGCAGGTGGATGCTTTTGGGGTACAGAACACTTTTTGAAGCAAATCAATGGAGTTCTCCGTACAGAAGTTGGATATGCAAATGGACATGGACAAAATCCGTCTTATGAGGAGGTTTGTACAGATCAGACGGGTTTTGCAGAAGCTGTACACGTTGTTTATAATCCGCAAGTATTACCTATTTCTCTACTTTTAAAATTGTATTTTAAGACGATCGACCCTACCTCTTTAAATAGACAGGGTGGAGATGTCGGTACACAGTATCGCACCGGTATTTATTATACTGATGCACAGGAATTGCCCATGATTCAAGCTGAGATGGCTAAGCTGAGCAAAGAATATTCGAAGAAGATACAAATAGAAGTTCAGCCTCTTAGAAATTTCTATGCGGCAGAAGATTATCACCAGGATTACTTGGATAAAAATCCTGTAGGATATTGCCATGTTCCGCAAGCATTGATGCAATTTGCGCGTGTAGCCAACAAGGATTCAACCGAATCTTCACGTTATGTGAAGAAGACGGATGCTGAACTGAAGCAGCAGTTGACACCTTTACAATATGAGGTTACCCAGCATGCCGCCACCGAGCGTCCTTATGATAATGCGTACAATGATGAGTTTAGACCAGGCATCTATGTTGATGTAACCACTGGAGAACCGCTGTTTTTGAGTACCGATAAGTTTGAGTCTGGCTGTGGATGGCCTGCGTTCAGCAAGCCAATTGACCCACATTTCTTGGAAGAAAAGCAAGATTTGTCTCACGGCATGCAGCGTACTGAGGTGCGAAGTGCTAAGGGACAAGCCCATTTGGGACATGTTTTTAACGACGGTCCTAAAGACCGCGGTGGGTTACGATACTGTATTAACAGTGCTTCTTTGCGCTTTGTACCCAAAGAGGAAATGAAAGCGCAAGGATATGAAAAGTATCTTATTTTGCTGGAGCATTGAGAAAGACGGGTCGTCCCCGTTGGCTTAATGGACTTTAGTCAATGGGATGAGTGGCTTTCAAGTTGAGCTTTGGAAACTATAGGGAATTTCTCTCTAAAAGAAGAACTAAAACCAATAGATATGAGTTTACAAGATATTTTGAATCACCGACGTGCCATCCGTCATTTCGATTCTGCAAAACCACTTGACACAGCGCGTGTACGTCATTGCTTGGAGTTGGCTGCTTTGGCACCAACCAGTTCGAACATGCAACTTTGGGAGTGTTATCACGTCACTCAACCGAAGATTCTCAAAAAGCTGACCCATGCTCTTTTAGATCAGCAAACGGCAGAAACCGCACAGCAAATGGTGGTATTTGTCACGCGCAGGGACAAGCATCGGGCGCATGCCAAGGCTGTGAAGGCGTTCGAAATAGAGAATGTCATGCAAAACAGTCCCAAGGAGAAACAAGCCAAACGCATCAAAAAATGGCAGGTGTATTACGATTTTGTGATGCCACTGTTTTACACTCGCTTCTTTTGGTTGCTGGGCTTGTTTCGCAAATTGCTGGCGCAAACCATCGGATTGTTCCGTCCTATCGTGAAACAAGTGACCGAAGGCGATACGCGCATCACGGTTCAAAAGAGTTGCGCGCTTGTCGTCCAGACGTTCATGTTGGCCATGAGTGAGGAAGGATACGACACATGTCCTGTTGAGGGGTTTGATAGTTGGCTGGTCAAGAAGGCTTTGGGACTTCCTTACCACACGGAAATCAACATGGTTATCACGTGTGGCATTCGTCTGCCTGACGGTGTTCGATCCGAACGCTACCGCCTTCCTTTCGAGCAAGTGTACCATCAAGTGTGATAGTTAACGAGTTCACAAGTTGACTAGTTGACGAGTTGATGGTTGGTAAGTTGATGAATTGCTAATTTACCAGCTGTCTGCGTAGGCTTAAACATCGTGTGTTGCGAGTGACAATACAGAATAAATCCCAGAAGGCATCAAGCCAACTGGGATTTATTCGATCAATATAAATCGCTATTATTGCGTTATTCGGCATTCTTATTTTCAGCATCGATGGCCTTGATTTTCTCACGAATCATCTTGCAGTCATCCTTTAATTTCTCAACTTTCCGATTCATTTCGTCCAGCAGGTTGTTGCCTTTTTTACTCGATGCGTTCAGGAAGCCGAGGTTGTTTTCATAAGTTGTTATCTCCGACTTCAGCTGTTCGTAGCGGTGCATTAGTCTGCCACGCTCGTTGTCCAGCGCATCTTCGCCCATCTTGGCCATGTTCTTCAAGTTGTTTTTGAAGTTGTCAAGGTGTCGGCGAGCAAACGAAATGTGCAAGTCCTTATACAGCTTGTCCAAGATGTCGTGGTACTCCTGATAAACGTTATCTTTCTCTTTGTACGGAACATGTCCAATCTTGCCGTACTCGTCCACCAGTTCCTGTACCTTTTCCTTGGTGTTTTCATCAGGCTTTTCAGCTAACTCTTTCAGTTGAGCGATGATGGCTCGTTTGTTGTCCAGGTTCTCGTACTCGATATTTTTCGTGCTTGCATTGGCTTTGTTGCGCGCCTCGAAGAACGTGTTGCAAGCTGTGATAAAGTCGTTCCACAGCCGGTCGCCTTGTTTTCTGGGTACCATACCAATGGTTTTCCATTCTTTCTGCAAGGCAATGAGTTTGTCGCTCGTCGACTTCCAATCCGTACTGTCGGCCAAAGCCTGTGCTTTCTCCACAAGTTCTTTCTTCTTTTCGGCGTTCTCAGCGAAACGTTGTTTCATCTGCTTGAAGAACTCTGCCTTGTTTTGGAAGAACTGATCGCAGGCTGAGCGGAAACGTTCGAATATCTTGACGTTCATTTTTTGCGGGGCAAACCCTATCGTCTTCCATTCTGCCTGAATGGCGATAATCTCCTTTGTATGCTTTTCCCATTCGCCAGCCGTCTTGTATTCCTGTGCAACGATGTCCTCCACCTTCTCGCAAAGTGCTGTCTTTTTCGTCAGGTTTTCTTCTTCCTCCTGGCGCAATGTTTCGAAATGTTGCTGGTGACGCTTGTTGATGACGGTAGACGCAGCCTTAAAACGAGCCCAAATCTCTTCGCGCAGTTCTTTGGCTACCGGTCCAATTTCGCGGTATTGCTGATGCAATTCCTGCAATTGGTGGAAGGCACTAATTACGTCTTCTTCGTTGGCGAGGTTCTCAGCCGTTTCACACAGCTTCGTCTTCAGCTCCAGGTTTTTCTTGAAATCATATTCGCGGGCTTCCCGATTGAGGTTCAGCAAGTCGTAAAATTGCTCAACGTACAGCTGGTAGTTGCGCCACAGTTCGCTGGCGTTCTCTGCTGGTACGGCCTTAATCTCTTTCCATTGCTGTTGTAATGACTTGAACGCTTGGAACGATTTGTTGGCTTCGTCGGGCGATGTGGCCATCGCCTTGATTTTGTCAATAATCTCAAGTTTCTTTTTCAGATTCTCTTCTTTCTCTGCCTCTTGCTGTTGAAATATCTTAGCCCGCTTCTCTTTGATGATGGCCATCTCTGTTTTAAGGCTTTCTTCAAGCTTGTCTGGCACTATCTGATAATGCTCCGGATCGCCACCATTCTCAAGGTATTCCTTCTGCTGTGCCTCTCGTTCGGCCAGATGCAGCTTGTAGAAGGTGGTCTTGAGCAGGTCAAGTTCGCTCTTCTGTGGGTATTCATCGCTGTTGGCAATCTCCTTCAGTCTGTCCAGAACCTCTTGCTTCGTTGCGTAAATCTTCGGAGCTTCTTCCTCTTTTGGCGTTTCTTCTTCCTGTTTTGTCGCCTCAGGTTGCTCTGTGGTAGGTTCGCTCACAGGCTCTTGTTCGGCCTTGTTCTCTTGCGGCTCAGCCTCTTCCACGGTCGTTTGTTGTGGTTCTACATTCGTTTCCTTTTCTTCTTCGGATGTTTCACTGTTTGCTGGTTCAACCGTGTTTTCGGTGCCTACAACTTGTTTCTCGCTTTCTAAATTACCCTGCTTCGGGGTGCTTTCTTGAGAGTCCATCAGTTCACTGTTTTAAGTTGATGATTTGGTTTTCCGGTGCTTTGACACATCCAGGATGTGTCACTTGTTTGCCTTCACTTCGTCTATGTAGATGATTGTCATGCCGATAGTAAGGGCATTAGATGTTGCAAACTTATATAAAAATATGCTAATTTCCTAAACAATAGTGATTTTTTTATTGTTTTGTCTGTTTTAGAGTCTGTCCATGCTCGGTCTACAGCAGTCGTTTGCGGCGCATGATGGCCCATGAAACCACGGCCACGAGGATGGAAATGCCAAAGGCTACGATAAAACCGTACTTGTAGGTTTCCATGCCGTTGATGACGTTCATGCCATAGAGTGATGCCACCAGGGTAGTTGACATCATCAGGATGGAAACCGAAGTAAGGGTTTTCATCACCGTGTTCACGTTGTTGTTGATAATGCTCGAGTACGTGTCCATGGTCGATTCGAGGATGTTGGCGTAGATGCTGGTGGTCTCTCGGGCCTGCGTCATCTCGATGTTGACGTCTTCTATCAGGTCGGCATCCAATTCGTCTACCTGCAACTTGAACTTCAGCTTGGCCAACAGGTTTTCGTTGCCGCGTATGGAGGTGATAAAATAGGTGAGCGAGTCTTGCAGTCGGCTCAGTCCGATGAGGCTTTCGTTGTTCACCTCGTGGTCAAGGTTGTGCTTGGCTTTCTCTATGAGGGTGCTGATCTGCTTCAGTCGTTTCAAGTACCAAACGGCGCTGGAGAGGAACAAACGGAAGGTTAAGTCAACATAGTCGGTGAAGCCCGAGCCTCGCTTTTGCTGATAACTCACAAAGTCTATCATCATGTTAGTTTCGTAATAGCACACCGTGATGGTCACGTCGCGCTTGTGGATGATGCCCAAAGGAACCGTTGTGTAGGGAGTGCGCGAGCGTATCTCTTTGACGTAGGGGATACGCAGGATGATGAGCATCCAGCCATCGTCATATTCGTAGCGGGCACGCTCGTCGGTATCGCTGACGTCTTGCAAGAAATAATCGGGTATTTGGAAGCGTTCTTCCAGCTCTTGTTGGTCTTCCTCTGTTGGACAGGTCACCTGAATCCAGCAATTAGGCTGCCATTCCTCGATGGGCCTAAGTATTTCGTTGATGTTCCAGTAAGTTCTCATTTTCGCTAATCTCCATGGTTCATGGGGTCGAAGATTAGCCTCCTGGAGACTACTCTTCTACCTTTCGTTACTTTTTTCCGAATGATAGTCGTCCATAAATTGTTGTTAATAATAAACTTTTACCTGTCCGACAGGCACCCAAACTCTTATTGGAGGAATTGGAATCTGCCTTTGGACAATGAAGTGTTTGCAAAGATAAACAAAAAAAATGATAAAAGCTGTTGCGTGACATAAAATTATTTATCAACTGCATAGCTCTTTATTTTAACGGTATGTTGTTGAATATCAAACTTAGAGTTAGAATCGTTGTTGAAACAAAAGAAATGGTTCGTTTTTTCAGCAAATAATCTTACTTAAATAAAGGAGCCGTGTTCCAACGGTCTTCCGCTATTGGCATACCATGGGGAATCGTACTACTACGCATCGCAGATGAGGGCCTTCGCACCCCTGCGTCATCCATCTTTTTTCTTGACAAACACCTCGCTATATTTGCGATATTTATTAGTAGGTTGGCAACCAGTCGCAAATACGCTCAAAATGAACGAGTTTTGTAATTTGTTGTTTTACAGTGTGTTAGATGTATTGCGGTGATTTTTAGCCCTCATAGTTGCCAGTTTTGTTTATTAAAGCATTGTTATTGTACCGCAATAAGCATGCTTTTAAAGCTCAATGTCATGCTTTTTGCCGTTCAAAAGCGTGCATCTAGTAGCGTCATCTTGATGCTTTTGGGGTATAATTGTGAATTTTTCAGTCAAGAATTAAGGTTTATGCTCCTTGTAAGCCTATTGATTTTTTCTGGAAGCCCCATTCATTATGGCTGGTTTTATTGTCATCTTTTTGGACAAAAACGCCACCCCGTCTTTTCTTGAATGACTGATGATTCTTCCATCATCTTTACGCCTAATCCAAAAAGAGACGGGGGTGCTGCATACGAACTTCTTGTTATTTTACCACGACTTTGCGCGTGGTGCCATCCGATAAATTTAGAAGATACAGGCCGCGGGGCAGACCGTTGAGCTGCTTTGTGGGCATTCTTCTCGATTCATAAATGATACAGCTTACGATACTCCATCATGAGGGAAGAGGTTATATTTTAAGTGAAGACAAAGAAACACAATGAAGGCTGAATTTCGAGTGATGAATTCAGCCTTCATGGTGGAATGCAATAAATCTTTTAGTGGGTACCCATCATCAATCAAAAAGTCAAGGTAGTAAAGCGACAGGTATATGACTGTTGATGCGATGAGTTGCTAACTCTAAAACTCTTTGCCCTACACAGTCAGCGTGGGCGCAATGAATAGATGAGCTTTATAAGTCAGGTACTCCGATTTTCTCCTTATTCTATAGTGAGTTGACGATATTTGTCATACTTCACCTGATAGCCTAACGACAGTTTTTTAACTTCACCTGGTGCAAGTTTCAGCTTCCAGACTACCTGCCCGTTCAGCTTGTCGAGTTGTCCGCCACTTAGTTCCTGAGGCGTGACGGTGATGCTTGAATTTCTCGAAACGGGCAGTTGGTCGTAAATGCTGATGACCACTTGTTCGGCTCGGGCATTGCGTATGCTGATTTCCCAGTTAATGGTTTGTACTCTGCTGCTACCCAGCAGTCTGCGGGAGGTGTTGTTCTTGATGAGTTTCCGCTCGATGTGGATGCCGTTGTCGCGCCCCATGGCGAGGTGGAGGGTGTCGCTTTGCTGGTCGGGATTGAGGATGGTTTTGCCCACATAGCTGTTGTCGAAGAACACGGTGGCTTCTCCCTGAATAAGGTTCAGCTCGTTCCAGCCGGTGACATCAGCCACGAGGAAAGCGCTCTTGTCAATTTTGGGAACGCCCTTATAAGCATAGGTGGTGGGTAATTGGTATTTGCCTATCTGGCAACTCACGGGCTTGTTGTCGGAGAGAATGGTCAGCGGATGCCCTATCTCGAACTCGTATCCAAACTTGGCAGCAGTGGAACTAACATCCATGCTGTTTTCATCAGCGATGCTTTCGGCCTTCACCTCCCTGTCGGCCTTTATCACTGGAGCTGTAAATTTCGCGTTCGATCTCGTGCTTTTGCTTCCAAATACCTTGACCACCACTTCTTCCAATGCCAGTTTGTTATTCTCCATGCGGAAGTCGAGGCGGTTTCCTGTGGCTTGCTTCACTTGTGTTACCATACCAATATAGCTCGCTTCCACGTTGCGATTGCCATTGGGCAACGTGAGCGTGTAGTGTCCGTCAATGTCGCTTACGGTGCCGATGGTGGTGCCTTTCACTTGGATAGTGGCGCCGATGACGGGATTGTCTTCCTCGTCGGTGATAGTGCCAGAGATGCGATTGTTATCTATACCAAAGTCGTAGGTGGGTGCGGCGAGGTCATAGTCGAGCCAATAAGTCTTGAGCTCAGGCGACACATTGCTGCGGTTGGGATTGGCCGACGACAATGTGACGGGCACGTTGCGCCAGTCTTCATTGGTTTGTTGCGTGATGTTGGCCTTGTAGGTGAGTTGCAGGGGAGCCGCAGTGCTGCCTGAACGGAGTTCGTAGGTGGGGTACCATGATGCTCCATTGACGTAGTAGACAAAGGTGAAGTTAGCATTTGAAGCTCGCGGAGCATCAACCTTGACATCGATTACTGTGAGCCGTTTGGTATTGAGTCCGGCGAGGGAGTCTATAACTTCTTGCTGCTTTTCCACATTGTGGCTGGCCTGCTGCTCTTCTTCGTCGAGACCGATGAGCCGCTTGTTGATGGCCATGGTTTCGTCATAATAATATTGGTTGAGCTGTTTGATGGCTTCGAGGGGTGTCGCAACGGTGCGTGCAGCTGTGGAACTGTTGGTTTTCACCATCTCCAGTTGCGACTTCATCACCGTTCGCTTGGCTTTTACCTCAGCCTGGCGGTTGCGTGCTATCTTCATCGCAGCTTCGGCAGCACGCAGTTGTCCGGAAAGCATGGCACTGTCAGGACGAATGAATCGCTGACTGACGCCAAGTATTGTCACATTGCTTTCAGCCTTGACCTGTATGCTGTTGACGTCTATGTAGGGTGACAGTCCCGTGAAACTGAGCGTTTGTTCGCCGGCTTGCAGGGCCACTTGTTTGTGACGGTATACCTGTGCGCCTTTTGAAAAGATGGTTACCTTGTCGAGATTGGGCATCATCCGGCCTTGTGCCGATGCGTCTATGGACAATACGGTAAGGAACAATAAGAGAATAAAAGTCTTGGTTTTCATCGCTTTCCGTTTAATGTTGTTACTTCACAAAAGTAGAGAAAAAAACAAATTGAGACAAATTTACTGATAAAATTTTTTATGTTTGGAACGCAAAAAGCCACGACTGGTGGAAAAGGTAGGCATTCGTGTGTTGTCTTAGACGCATTCTTCAAAAGGAGATAGCTGCGGCCATAGACAGAAACAAATATGTCGTAAGCAGTGAAATTTTGTAAGATTTATTTGATAGGTTCAACATTTTTTTGTAACTTTGAGGATGATTAAGAGCAACTAAACGTATGAACAACATATTAAAAGGTTTTATTATCGTGATTTTAAGTACGCTATTTGCAAGCTGTTCCAGTCATCAAGGAATAGAGTCTGTGACAGCAGACGAGTTTGAAAACGCTCTCTACGACGGACATGTACAATTGCTGGATGTACGTTCAGTAGAAGAGTATGTACAAGGACATATCGCCAATGCCGAAAATATAGACGTGCAGCAGCCTGACTTTATTGACAAGGCGCAGAGAAAGTTGGATCACACTAATCCGGTGTATGTTTATTGTCGTTCGGGCAAACGCAGTATGTTGGCCGCTCAGAAACTTGTCAAGGCTGGCTTTAAGGTGGTTAATCTCCGTGACGGAATCATGGGTTGGGAAGACGCAGGCAAACCTGTTCTTCCCTAAAGGGACGGCAGCCGCATGGGATGAATGTTGTTCTGGCTACAGAGTTTCATTCATCTTGCAAGATGGCCTTAACCTGGTTCTTCTTTAACCGTCTGGCCATGTAACTGATGGTCGCATGGAACGGAACTGAAAGAAATTTGTGTTAATTTAAAAAATAAAGATTATGTTTGGACTTATTGGATCAATTATTATTGGTTGTTTGGCTGGTTTTATTGCTGGTAAGATTATGCGTGGTGGCGGTTTCGGCTTTTGGATGAACCTTCTGCTGGGTATCATTGGCGGTGTTGTAGGTGGATGGACATTGAGTTTGTTCAACATCTCTTGGGGTGGAACCATTGGCTCTTTAGGAACAGCCGTAGTGGGTGCCGTCTTATTGCTTTGGATTGCATCACTGTTTAGAAAGTCATAATAAATGCTGTTAACCACAACTCCTACTGTTGAAGGTCAAAAAATTCTGGAATACAAGGGCGTCGTAACGGGCGAAACCATTATTGGCGCCAATGTGTTGAAGGATTTCTTTGCCGGTATACGCGACGTTATTGGCGGCCGTAGCAATGCTTATGAGAAGGTTCTTCGTGAGGCGAAGGATACTTCTTTGCACGAGATGCAAGAACGAGCAGAGGCTTTGGGTGCCAATGCCATCGTGGGTATTGACATTGATTATGAAACCATTGGGCAGTCGGGGAGTATGTTAATGGTGGCAGTAAGCGGAACAGCGGTGCTCATTTAGTGCCGCTTTTCCCGCTGTTCTTGCCTCTCTTGCTCGCGTAATGTTTCGTGGTAGGCCTTTTCTATGGGGTCTTCTGCGGCATCTATCTTGCGGAATGCCTCCTTCAACTGCCTGAGGTGTTTCATGTCTCTCTTCTTCCTAAAGTCGAGCATCTTGGCTAAATCGAACTCAAAGAAGCCATGGGATGCGTCATGGTCTGGTGGCATGTAGGGACGATTGGCCTTCAGACTGTCAATGTTCTGCATGTGTTTTCCCCAAATAGTCACTTCGTCAATGCTGTATGTTGCGGGGAAAAGGAAGACTGTGTCTTTCCTAATTTCTTCTGCAGAGAGTGTTTCTTTCAAATAGTTGCGTTTGTAGAACGTGGCACTCTTTGTATTGTAAGGTAAGGATACCAGTCCTCTGTAGGTGGTTTTTCCAACAAATTTTCCGTTTGCATGCACCTCCACGTCGCGGATGGGGATGCGGGTAATGGCGTCACACACCAGACATTGCTGTGCTTGGAGCTTCATTCCGCTAAGCAATAGTAAGCAGGCTAAAACAAAAATCCTCCGCAGAATGATGGTATGTGATAAGTAAATGTTGGTATTCATCATACATATTGTTGGTGGTCTTTATACATTTTACCAGTAGTCACCCAACATTTTGTAGGTGGACATCTTACATCTTGCTTTTCTTGACCATTGGTTGAAGATGGGTTTAAACGTGTTTGGTTGCATCCAAAAGCTGTTCCCAGACCGCACAGAACTCGGTCATTTGATGGAAAAGTAGGTCGGCTCCTTCTTTTCTAAGGGTGCTGTCGGGTAGGGGACCGCTGTTGATGGCTACCGTAAAGATTTGAGCCGCCACACCTGCTCGTATGCCCATAGGGGCATTCTCCACCACGATTCCTTCCCAAGGTTGATGGTTTCCCGTTAGTTGTAAGCCCTTCAAATACGGGTCGGGCGCAGGTTTTCCGTGCTTGATGTTATAGGCTGTGACAATATTCTCTTCAGATACGAATTGGTGGAAATCGTTTACAAGTCGTTTAATCAATTTCCTTTGCGCACTACCTGTCACAATACCAATGCTCAATCCGCTTTTTTTTATCTTGCTCATGAGGTCGAGTACCCCGTCAAAGATGGGCGCTTCGGGCATTTGATGGAACAGTCTGCCTTTCTCATCGTACATCTTTTGCGCCTCTTCTTCCGATATGTCATGCCCTTGTTGTTGCTTAACCATCATCCTGATGGTGTCTACACCCTTCATTCCTTCAGTGGCATACACATCCGCTTCGGTCATGTCAAGCCCGAAACTCTTCATCGATTCTTTCCACGCAACGGCATGATGCGGCATTGAATTGTACAGCACACCGTCCATATCAAAAAGCACGACTTTGGGTTGGAACGCCGCAAAGCCATGCTTTCTCAAATAATCATTTATTTCGTTTTCAAACATTCAATCTTATTTTTCGTTAGCCAAACGCTCTTGAATGGCCTTGCTTTCAGCTTCGTAGCCAGGTTTGTTAAGCAGGGCGAACATGTTCTTCTTGTACGCTTCCACACCAGGTTGGTTGAAAGGATTCACGCCAAGGAGGTTTCCGCTGATGCCACAGGCTATCTCGAAGAAGTATATCAGCTGTCCGATGTAATACTCATTCAGTTCTGGAAGACTAATTCGGATATTAGGAACGCCACCGTCAACGTGCGCCATTCGTGTACCCAGTTCGGCCATCTTATTCACTTCGTCCACTCGTTTGCCTGCCAAGAAGTTCAAACCGTCAAGATTTTCCTCATCTTTGGGGAACAACATCTTCTTGTTGGGCTGCTCAACACTGATCACAGTTTCGAAGATTGAACGCTCGCCCTCTTGTATCCATTGTCCCATGGAGTGCAAATCGGTGGTGAAATCGCATGCGGCAGGATAAATTCCCAGATGGTCTTTTCCCTCACTCTCACCGTAAAGTTGTTTCCACCATTCACCGATGAAGTGCAGTTTAGGTTGGAAGTTGACGATAATCTCAATCTTCTTGCCCATTTCGCGATACAGCGCATGACGCACAACAGCGTATTGTGCGGCAATATTCTCCTGCAAAGCCACGTCTTTCCCCGTTGCCTGTTCCATGTCGGCAGCGCCCTGTACCAAGGCTTTGATGTCGAAACCAGCGCAGGCAATGGGCAGTAATCCAACGGGGGTGAGTACGGAAAAGCGACCGCCTACATTGTCAGGAATGACAAAACTCTTGTATCCTTCTTTGTCAGCGCATGTGCGTGCGGCACCTTTTTTTGCGTCAGTGATGGCCACAATCACGTCTTTAGCCTCTTCTTTGCCACGTTGTGCCTCGCATTGTTTCTTCAACAAGCGGAAAGTAAGAGCCGTTTCAGTGGTGGTACCCGATTTAGATATGTTGATGACACCAAACTTCTTGTCTTTCAAGTAATCGGTGAGTTCTGCCAAATAGTCCTCGCCAATGTTGTTTCCTGCAAAGAGGATGGTAGGATTCTTCTTGTCGTTCACCAGCCAAGCGAATGAGTTTCCCAAGGCCTCTATCACGGCACGAGCGCCCAAGTAGCTTCCGCCAATACCGGCAACCACTACCACTTCGCACTTTTCGCGTAAGGTGTTAGCGCATGCCTGCACTTCGTCAAGAAACGCAGGTGTGATGGAAGAAGGCAAATGTAACCATCCTAAGAAATCGTTTCCCGGACAAGTTCCGTTTTCAAGTGCTTCTTGTACGGCTTTTACCTTTTCTTCATAGGCCTGTATTGTGCCAGGTTTCAAGAACTGAGTGGCTTTTGTGATGTCTAAACTAATACTTTTCATCTTCATGTTATCTAAATGAATCTGTTAATAATTTTATCTCTATTTGCGGGCTGATGTGCTCATACAAAATGTTGTACACTGCATCCAAAATCGGCATGTTCACGTGCATGTGGCGGTTGATCTCTTTCATGCACTTGGTTCCGAAATATCCTTCGGCAATCATCTCCATTTCAATCTGCGCGCTTTTTACCGAATATCCCTTGCCAATCATGGTGCCAAAGGTGCGATTGCGCGAGAAATTGGAGTATGATGTCACCAACAAATCGCCCAAATAAACCGAGTCGTACGCACTGCGTTCAATGGGATGGACGGCTGTGAGGAACCGAGACATCTCCTGAACGGCATTCGCAATGAGCACGGCTTGGAAGTTGTCGCCGTATTTCAGTCCGCTGCAAATGCCCGAAGCGATGGCGTAAACGTTTTTCAGAACCGACGAATATTCGATGCCAATCACGTCCGAAGAGGTTTTGGTCTTGATGACATCGCTGGCAATGAATTCGGCGAACGACTCCGCTTTCTGTATGTCAGCGCAGCCGATGGTGAGGTAAGACAAGCGATCCATGGCCACTTCCTCTGCATGCGACGGCCCTCCAATCACGGCTAAGTTCTCGTATGGCACGTCAAACACTTGGTGGAAATACTCTGAACATACTAAGTTTTCGTCGGGAACGATGCCCTTGATGGCCGTGATGATGAACTTGTCGCGCAGACGGGTCTTGAGTTTCCGCAGATGACTTTTGAGGTAGGGTGACGGTGTCACGAAGACCAGCGTGTCGTAAGCACCGGTGATGGTGTTGATGTCTGATGAGAAAAAAATCTCATCGGTGTTGAAATGCACGCTTGTCAGATAGGCGGGATTGTGTCCCAAACGCTTAAAATCCTCGATGCGGTCGTCTCTTCGCATGTACCATCCAATGTGATGAGCATGGCTCACCACAATCTTGGCTATGGCTGTGGCCCAACTTCCGCCTCCGATGATCGCTATCTTGCCGCAGTTATAATTCATAATTCTTCATTCATAATTCATCATGATTGCTCACAAGTCATGATTCTTTTTTTTCTCAATCCAATTGATAGTTAGCGAGAAGCGTGTGAATCATGAATTGTGCATGATGAATTATTTCTGGCTGTTGTCAATCCATTGTTGGAATTGTTCAACCTTCGGATTGTCGTAGCCCAATTTATATTTCTTGTTTACCCCGCAAACATTCATTTGCAAGGCCTGTGCCTTTACCTGCGCGATGTCCGAAATCAGGTTGTATCCTGCCTTTCTGAACACGGGAACCCACTGCTCCGGAACGCCAATGGCTGCCCATTCTTCCACCGTACTCTGCGGTATTTTCTTCTCAGGTTTCATTTGTGGGAAGAACAGCACTTCCTGTATGAAAGTCTTTCCGGTCATCAACATCACCAAACGGTCGATGCCAATGCCGATACCCGATGTAGGAGGCATACCATATTGCAGCGCGCGCAGGAAGTCTTGGTCGATAATCATGGCTTCGTCGTCACCCTTGTCAGCCAATTTCATTTGCTCTTTGAAACGCTCTTCTTGGTCAATTGGGTCGTTCAATTCAGAGTAAGCGTTCGCCAATTCCTTGCCGTTCACCATCAGTTCGAAGCGTTCGGTCAGTCCAGGTTTGCTTCGGTGCATCTTGGTAAGCGGTGACATTTCCACAGGGTAATCTGTGATGAACGTGGGTTGAATGAACGTTCCTTCGCAGAACTCGCCAAATATTTCGTCAATCAACTTGCCTTTACCCATACTCTCATCCACCTCCATGTCGAGCTTTTTGCAGATTTCTCTTATCTCGTCTTCAGTCTTTTCGTTGAGGTCATAGCCTGTTTTCTCTTTGATGGCATCCAGAATGGGCAAGCGTCGGTAAGGAGCTTTGAAGCTGATCATCTGTCCGTCAATCTCCCGTTCGGCACTACCGTTGACGGCAATGCAAATGGTTTCCAGCAGTTTTTCAGTAAACGCCATCATCCAATTGTAGTCTTTGTACTGCACATACAATTCCATGCAAGTGAATTCTGGATTGTGATTGCGGTCCATTCCCTCGTTACGGAAGTTCTTGCCGATTTCATACACGCCTTCAAAACCGCCTACTATCAGTCGTTTTAAGTACAGTTCGGTGGCGATGCGCATGTACATGTCGGTGCTCAGCGCATTGAAGTGTGTGATAAATGGGCGTGCGCTGGCACCACCGGCAATGGCCTGCAGGGTAGGAGTCTCCACCTCTGTGTAGCCAGCCTCGTCCAGTACCTTGCGCATGGTGCGTAACACCGTAGCACGTTGCAAAAACGTATCTTTCACGCCATCGTTGACAATCAGGTCGACATAGCGTTGGCGATAGCGCAATTCGGGGTCGTCAAACTTGTCGTAGGCCACTCCGTCTTTGTATTTCACGATGGGCAGAGGCTTTAAGGCCTTGCTCAATAGTGTTAAACTTTGTGCGTGTACCGATATTTCACCTGTTTGAGTTTTGAACACAAAGCCCTTGATGCCAATGACATCGCCGATGTCCAAAAGGCGTTTGAACACCACGTTGTACAAATCTTTGTTCTCATCCGGGCAGATGTCATCGCGCGTGACGTACACTTGTATTCGACCTTTGGAGTCTTGCAATTCTACAAAACTGGCCTTGCCCATCACGCGTCGCGTCATCATGCGGCCTGCTATCACCACTTCTCGCTTTTCCTCACCGTCTTGATAGTCAGCCTTTATCTCTGTGCTGAACACGTTGGTAGGAAACTCTGCGGCAGGATAAGGGTCGATGCCCATATTTCGTAACTCTTGGAGACTTTGTCTGCGACCAATCTCCTGTTCACTCAATTCTAAGATGTTCATATATGATAAAATAGCTATTTTTTCCCAATTCTGATGGATAGAGCCAGCCAAAAGCATTCAAGACAGTTTGCTTTGTTAAGGCGCAGCCTATCTTATGCAAAAACAGCGCAAACCGAAGGCAGTCAAACTACGTTTGAACTGCTGAGGTGCAGCCTGTTTTATGCAAAGATAGTGTAAGCCGAAGACAAAGAAAGCTTGTTTACTTTGTTAAGGCGCAGCCTATTTTATGCAAAAGTACGAAATAAATCTGAATGTGCCTACCTTTTCATATTTTTTATAATTGCGTGACAAGCTGCCTGCTATTTTGTGCCGCTGCACACGATCCGTCATCATGGTTTTCTGCAACGAATTTAAGGACTCAATAAGTTAAAGGAGCAGTGTGCCAGGCGAAGGTTCGTGCCATTACACACCAAAAAATGTTGGATATTTTCATCGTTTTAAGCCCTAAAAACGGCACTTCAAAAGTGATGAAATAGAAAAAAACGATAGGCAGGAAGGAAGCAAACATACGATTGATCTGCCATCAATATCCATTTTTCTCCTCAAAGCAATGACTTTAGCGGTCAATCAGCATCACTTTGGCGGTCAATCTACATGAGTTTGTGCTTCAAAAGCATGTGAATTACGCACTAAAAGCAATGCTCTTGGCTAGAAATAGTTTTTTAATTGAATGCTAAAAGCGGCTGTAAAAGCTATAACTCACTGTGCAGTAGCTGCTTATGAAAGTTGCTCATATTTGGCGTATTTGCACCAAAAGGTAGGTTGGTTTGCAAATACGCCAATTATGAAGCGGTGTGTTGTCAAGAAAATTACACCTTGGGAACATCTTTGAGGCTGTCCGCAATCTCTTCATCAGTGATGTTGTAATTGCGCAAGTCGCCACTCAAATAACTGTCGTATGCCGCCATATCGATGAGTCCATGGCCCGAGAGATTAAAGAGAATCACCTTCTCTTCTCCACTCTCTTTGCACTTTTGTGCCTCACGAATGGTGGCAGCGATGGCGTGGCAGCTCTCTGGTGCCGGGATAATGCCTTCGGTTCGAGAGAAAAGAATACCGGCATCGAATGCCTCCAGCTGTGGAATGTCCACGCCATGCATCAGCTTGTCTTTTGCCAATTGTGAGATAATCATGCCTGCACCATGATAGCGTAAACCGCCGGCATGAATGTTTGCGGGCTTAAAGTCGTGTCCCAGCGTGTACATGGGCAACAGAGGCGTGTAGCCAGCCTCATCGCCAAAGTCGTATTCAAACTTGCCTCGGGTTAGTTTTGGACAGCTGCTGGGCTCGGCAGCAATGTATTCTGTCTGTCTTCCTTCCAAGATGGTATGCCGCATGAAGGGGAAGGTCAGTCCGCCAAAGTTGCTTCCTCCGCCGAAACAAGCAATCACAACATCGGGATACTCGCCCGCCATCTCCATTTGTTTCTCTGCTTCCAAGCCGATAACAGTTTGATGTAGCGCCACATGATTGAGCACCGACCCGAGCGTGTACTTGCAGTTAGGCGTGGTAGTGGCCAGCTCGATGGCTTCAGAGATGGCTGTTCCGAGGCTTCCCTGATGAAGAGGATCGCGCGTGATGATGTCCTTTCCGGCGCGTGTTGACATCGATGGCGAGCCTTCCACGGTGGCTCCGAAGGTGCGCATGATACTACTGCGGTAGGGTTTTTGTTGCATCGAAATCTTCACTTGGTACACGGCAGCTTCCAATCCGAAAGTCTTTGCCGCATAACTCAGGGCTGCTCCCCATTGTCCGGCACCCGTCTCGGTGGTGACGTTCGTGGTGCCTTCCTGCTTGCAGTAGTAGCATTGGGCAAGCGCCGAGTTGAGTTTGTGTGAGCCAAGCGGGTTCACACTCTCGTTTTTGAAATAGATATGCGCAGGTGTGTCCAAGGCTTTCTCCAGCGCATAGGCACGAACCAGTGGGGTGGAGCGGTAGTATTTGTACTTGTCCAGCACCGCTTCGGGAATGTCAATCCATCGGTGTTCGGTGTCAAGTTCTTGCTTGGAGCATTCTAAGCTGAAGATGTGCGACAAGTCTTCTGCCGTAACTGGCTGCTTGGTCTTTGGGTTAAGCGGCGGCAAAGGCTTGTTCACCATGTCGGCTTGTATGTTGTACCACTGTGTAGGAATATCGTTTTCCTGAAGTATGAATTTCTTTTGTTTGCTCAGCATTGTTGTCTTTTTTTGTTGGGTTGATGATTCAGATGGCCCGAAATAGGCTGATAAACCTGATTTTATCACCAACAAAGGTAAGAAAAAGATTGTATTTGTGGGTCAATACATGCGAGATTTGTTAATTTTGCATGAAAAACATGACGATTGTTCTTACGTTATTAGGCTATTTTGCGGCCTTGTTGTTACTGAGTAGGATGACGACAAGGCATGCCACAAATGATACTTTTTATCGCGGAAACCGACAGTCGCCCTGGTATTTGGTGGCCTTTGGCATGATAGGCGCATCGGTTTCGGGTGTCACCTTCGTGTCCGTTCCGGGCATGGTCAATACCATTGGCATGACCTACCTGCAAACTTGTCTGGGCTTTGTGCTGGGCTATGTGGCGGTGGCCTTTGTGTTGTTGCCCATTTACTATCGTCTGAATCTCACCACCATCTACACTTATTTGCAACAACGCCTGGGAACTCGTTCGTATAAAACGGGTGCTTGGTTCTTTTTGTTGTCCAAAATGTCGGGTTCGGCGGTTAAGTTTTATGTGGTGTGCATGCTCTTACAGCGGTTTGTACTCGATGCCATCGGGGTGCCTTTCATGGTTACTGCATTGGTGCTGGTGTCGCTTATCTGGCTGTATACGCGGCGCGGAGGCATCAAGACCTTGGTATGGACCGATACGTTTCAAACCTTTTGCATGTTCGCGGCGCTCATTTTCATCATCGTACAGGTGATGTCTATGCTCGATATGAATGTGGTTGAGGCCGTGAAAGCTATCGCGCAGGATGACAGAAGTCGTATCTTCGTGTTTGATGATTGGCTGTCTAAACAAAATTTTTGGAAGCAATTTGTGAGTGGTATCTTTATCGTTATCGTGATGACGGGGCTCGATCAGGACATGATGCAGAAGAACTTGACGTGCAAAACCCTGCGAGAGGCACAGAAAGACATGTGTACCTACGGACTTGCCTTCGTGCCTGTCAACCTGTTGTTTTTGGCGTTGGGCGTGCTGTTGTCTATGTTAGCCGGGCAACAGAGTGTGCCTCTGCCATCCGCAGGCGATGAGTTGTTGCCCATGTTTGCAGCGACGGGCGAGTTAGGAACCATGGTAGTTGTGTTCTTTACCATTGGCATTGTGGCGACATCGTTCAGCAGTGCCGACTCTGCCTTGACGGCTTTGACCACTACTTACTGTGTGGACATCTGCCAAAAGCCTGCCGATGAGCGGCTCAGACATCGTGTTCATGCCGCCATGGGCGTGGTGTTTGTGTTGTTCATCCTGATGTTCAGGACGTTCAACTCGACCAATTTGATTGATGCCATCTATATATTGGTGTCGTATACCTATGGACCTTTGTTGGGATTGTTTGCCTTTGGACTGCTCACGAAGTACCGAGTAAACGACCGATGGGTACCCTATTTAGCCATTGCCGCACCCGTGTTGTGCTATGTGTTAGATGCTGTTGCGCAACATGTGTGGAACTATCATTTTGGTTACGAATTGCTCTTGCTCAACGGGGCATTGACCTTTGCTGGACTGTTGGTGACGAGGAAAAAAGAATTACTTTGAACTTTGAGCTTTGAACATTGAACTTTGCCGATGCAATGTGTGAGTTTATGAACTATCAACTCGTAAACTCGTCAACTTGTGAACTTGTCAACTATCACTCAATACCACTGCACAGCATTGCTGTATCCGCTGCGTTTATCGTATTTCAGTGCGTCAGCTAAGGTGGCAGCGTTGGCCCTAAACGTGAAATTGTAGCTGGTATAAGGGGCTAATACCACGGAGCAACTCATGTTGAAGCAGTGGAGATCGCGCTGAAGTGATGCCGTTGTCATGGACATGGCATGGTTTTCAAAGTCGTAACCCGATGAGAAGCTGATGTTCCAACCATCGCTAATGCGAACATTGCCGCTGACATTGAGCGTCTGAGTGAACTTGTATGGATAGCGCATGGTTTTATAATTGAACTTGTTGATGTCTTTGTTCTCACTCATGGTGATACCATAACCGAATGTAATTGACCAAGGTAGCTTGAACGCCATGTAGCCGTCGTCATCAGTTTCGGCCTTGCCAGCCTTTTGTTTCTTCTTTGCTCCATGCTGCCCCTCAATCATATCGTCATCTATGTTGCTCTCTATGTCGGTGTCACGACCTTCAATATCGTTCTTATTTTGTTCGTCTTCATCCTCGTCATCATGACTGCCGGTGAAGAGCTTTTTCAGCTTTTCGGGTGTCAGTGTGTAGGAGATGTTCTGCGACATGCCTTGGAAACGACCAAAACGGCCCATTCCCCATTCCGTATGATTGCCCTCGTAGGGTCTGCCATTCTCATCTAATTCGTAGGCATACGATGCAAATCGCGCGTTGAGATTGAAGGTGTAGTTCTTCCACCACTTCAGTCTGATGCGCATATTCAAGTCGCTCAACGGCTTTTCTTTGGCCGCCATGTTGTACGACATCGATAATCCCAGCTCATCGATGATGCTCACTTTCTTCATTCCCGTTGAGTCTTTGTCGCTCTTGACCTTCATTTCGACGTTGTTCCCCAGGTCGAATGAAATGTTTCCGCTGCGCCCTCTGCCCGGTACGGAGTACATGCCGTTCTCGTAAGGAGAATATCCTACGAGCGACACATTGCCGTCGGCGTCGGTCTTTTGATAGTAATCGTAATAGCCATAGCGGCGCGCACCGAAGTCGGGGGCATAGCTGAACGAAACGGAAGGGGTTAAGACGTGGCGGATGGCTTGCACCTTATCGCCGAAAATCTTGCGGTTTGGGATGAACATACCATAGAGCTTGGTAGACATACCCAAGTTGAGTGACCAGTTATAGACGTTGTGAAAGCCATACGTTGTGTCGTTCACAACCTTTTGAGAGGCTGCGTCCCACGACCGATGTATCTTGTTTGAGTACATGCGGTCGGTGAAATTGAATGACGGATTGACATTGAGATAGTCGAAAAGTGTGAAGTTGGCGTTGATGGGAATGTCGTGCTGGAAACCGTTTCGCCAGTCTTTGATGAGGTTCGACTTGAACAATTTATCCTCTTTTGTCTGGATAGAGTTGGAGAAACGGCCTGTGTAGCT